>JACCSN010000344.1 GCA_013812985.1 Hyphomicrobiales bacterium
TGGGCCGCTCGGTGGCGGCGCGGATCGCCGCCCGGCTGACCGAAGCCGGGCTTTCGGCCGCGACGCCGGTGAGCGTCATCGAGAACGCCACCCTGCCACACCGCCGGATCTTTGCCGGCGCGCTCGCCGAGCTGATCGGGTTCGCGGAACGCGGCGACGTAGACGGCCCGGCGCTGATCCTGATCGGCGCGGCGGCGAGGGAAGGCGCGCTGGCGCTCTCCGAGCCGTTGGCCGAGCCGCTTGCGCTGGCGCGCATCATGGCGGCCTGAGGCGACGAGGATGCAGATCATCACCGCCAACAGCCTCGGCGACGGGCGTGTCGTCTTCCAGACGCCGACCGGATGGAGCCACGACATTGGGATGGCGGACGTTCTGGACAGCGCTGGAGCCTTGGAGATCGCGCTTGCCCGCGCCAATCTGGCGGCGGCCCAGAACCGGGTCGTCGAGCCTTATGCGGTCGACGTGAAGCGCGGGCCGGCGGGGATCGTGCCGGTCAAGCTTCGCGAGCGCATCCGCGCCGAGGGCCCCACCACCGGCAATTCCAGGCATAAGGACGCCGCCCACACCGAAGCGGCCTGAGGACAGCACGATGTATCGTTACGACGAATTCGATCACGCCTTTGTCGGCGAGCGCGTCGCGCAGTTCCGCGACCAGGTCGGACGGCGGCTCTCAGGCGAGCTCGACGAGGAGCAGTTCAAGCCGCTCCGGCTGCAGAACGGCGTCTACCTCCAGCTGCACGCCTATATGCTGAGGATCGCGGTCCCTTATGGCACGCTCAGTTCGCGCCAGATGCGCCAGCTCGCGTACATCGCTCGCACCTACGACCGCGGCTACGGCCATTTCACCACTCGGCAGAACCTGCAGTTCAACTGGCCTCGCCTGGAGGACGTGCCGGATATCCTGGCGAAGCTCGCCGAGGTCGAGATGCACTGCATCCAGACCTCCGGCAATTGCATCCGCAACGTCACCGCCGACCATTTCGCGGGCGTCTCGGCCGATGAGGTCGCCGACCCGCGTCCCTATGCGGAAATTCTCCGCCAATGGTCGTCCCTCCATCCGGAATTCCTGTTTCTGCCGCGGAAATTCAAGATCGCGGTGACCGGCGCGCCCTTTGACCGGGCGGCGATCCAATTCCACGACATCGGGTACGAGGTGAAGCGGAACGAAGCGGGCGAGCTGGGCTTCGCCGTCTATATCGGCGGCGGCATGGGCCGCACCCCGATGATCGGCAAGAAGATCCGCGACTTCCTCCCCGAGGAAGACATGCTCGCCTACTCGGAAGCCATTCTGCGCGTCTACAACATGTACGGGCGGCGCGACAACAAATTCAAGGCGCGCATAAAAATCCTTGTTCACGAGAGCGGGGTGGACACAATCACGGATGAGATCGAGGCGGAATTCGCCGCGATCCGAGCCGGTGTGCTGCGCTTGCCGGAAGCGGAGGTGCGCCGAATCGCCGGCTATTTTGCTCCGCCCGATTACCCGGCGCGCCCAGCCGCGAGCGCGACTGTGGAGCGGGCGCGCTTCGTCGATCCGGGTTTCGACCGCTGGTTTCGTCATAACGTGACCGGTCATCGTCAGCCCGGCTATGCGGTCGTCACGATCTCGCTGAAACCGATCGGCGGCGTGCCGGGCGACGCCACCGCCGACCAGATGGACCAGGTCGCCGATCTCGCCGAGCTTTACTCGCATGACGAGGTGCGGGTCAGCCACGAGCAGAACCTTGTCCTGCCGCATGTCGCGCTGGACGATCTGAAGGCGCTCTATGACGAGCTCGCGGCGGCGGGGCTCGCCACCGGCAATGCTGGGCTCGTCACCGATATCATCGCCTGCCCGGGCCTCGATTACTGCGCGCTCGCCAATGCTCGCTCCATTCCGATCGCCGAACGCATCTCCGAGCGCTTCGCCGATGCCGGCCGGCAGGAGGAGATCGGCGCGCTGAAGATCAAGATTTCCGGCTGCATCAACGCCTGCGGCCACCACCACGCCGGCCATATCGGCATTTTGGGCGTCGATCGGAAGGGCGAGGAGTTCTACCAAATCACGCTGGGCGGCTCCGGCGATGAGAAAGCCTCGATCGGCGAGATCGTCGGACGCGGCTTCTCCACCGGCGAAGTGGTCGATGCGGTGGAAACGATCGTCGACACCTACATCGCGCACCGCCGGAGCGACACGGAGCCGTTCCTCGACGCCTACCGGCGGCTGGGCGCAATCCCGTTCAAGGAGGCGCTCTATGGCGCTGCTTGAAGTCTTCGCGCGGCCGCTCGAGCTCGTCGATCTGGCGACCTCGCATGCAGAGCTTTTGGCGCG
>JACCSN010000372.1 GCA_013812985.1 Hyphomicrobiales bacterium
CCCTCCTCCTCGACCAGCCCCTTGTGGAGGAACATAACGTGGCTGGAGACCTCGCGCGCAAAGCCCATCTCGTGCGTCACGATGATCATGGTGCGGCCCTCCTCCGCCAGGTCGCGGATCACCTTGAGGACCTCGCCGACCAGCTCCGGGTCGAGCGCCGAGGTCGGCTCGTCGAAGAGGATCGCGTCGGGCCGCATGGCGAGCGCGCGGGCGATCGCCGCCCGCTGCTGCTGGCCGCCGGAGAGGTAGGCCGGATAGACGTCGCGCTTATCGAAGAGGCCGACCCGGTGGAGGATCTCCTCAGCGCGGGCGATCGCCTCCTTCCTCGGCTCCTTCAGGACATGCACCGGCGCCTCGATGACATTGCCGAGCACGGTGCGGTGGGGCCACAGGTTGAAACTCTGGAACACCATGGAAAGCCGCGTGCGGATGCGCTCCACCTGGCGGCAATCCGGCCGCGCCGCCTTGCCGCGCCTCGCATCGATGCGAATCTCCTCGCCGCGCACGACGATCCGCCCCCGGTCGGGCGCCTCGAGGAGGTTGATGCAGCGCAGGAACGTGCTCTTGCCCGACCCCGACGAGCCGATCACCGAGACGATGTCACCCTCCCTGGCGCGCATGGATATGCCACGCAGGACCTCCAGCGCGCCGAAGCTCTTGTGGAGATCCTCCACGACGATGGCGTCGGCCGCCGCATTCGTCCTCTCGGCCGTGTTGTCGACGGCGTTCTGGGGCGCGCTGCTCATTTGACCGGCATCTCCCGCAGGTGAAATCGGAGCCTCCCCTCTTGCCCTCGGAGAGCGTAACATGCCTCAAAGCCGCTCACAGCCTCTGTCGGCCTTGAACCATCACGAGAAACGAACAAGCGCATGCGATTCTCCCCGCGCGTCGAGCGGATCAGCGGCGAAGGCGCCGGCGCCTGGAAGATCCACTTCGCGGCCGTCGCAGCCAAGCGAGGCGGCGCCGACATCATATTGATGAGCGTCGGAGACCCGGATTTCGCCACGCCCGCCCCGATCGTCGAGACGGCCGTGGAGGCGCTCCGCTCCGGCGACACGCATTACACCGACATCCCCGGTCGGCCGGCGCTGCGCGCCGCCATCGCCCGCGACCATGTGGAGCGCGGCGGCGCCGATGTCGGCCCGCGGAACGTCATCGTGCTCGGCGGCGCGCAGAACGCGCTGTTCGCCGCCTCGCTCTGCCTGTTCGAGCCCGGCGACGAGGTGCTCGCCCTCGACCCGATGTATGTGACCTACGAGGCTTCCGTGCGGGTCTCCGGGGCCGATATTGTCGCTGTCGCGCCCAAACCGGAGAGCGGCTTCCGCCCCGATCTCGCGGCGCTTGAGCGCGCGGTGACCTCGCGCAGCCGGGCGATCCTGTTCTCCAATCCGAGCAATCCGACCGGCGTGGTGATGGCCGAGGCGGAGCTCGCCGGCATCGCCGAGATCGCTCGGCGCCACGACCTCTGGGTCATCGCCGACGAGGTCTACGCCGCGCTGACCTTCGACGCGCCGCATCTGAGCATCTCGGCGCTGCCCGGCATGCGCGAGCGGACCGTGACGGTGGCGAGCCTCTCCAAGAGCCAGGCCATGACCGGCTGGCGCTGCGGCTGGATTGTCGCGCCGGAGCCGTTGATCCAGCATCTGGAACGGCTGGCGCTTTGCATGCTCTACGGCTCTCCCGGTTTCATCCAGGAAGCCGCGCTCGTGGCGCTGACGGAAGCGCGCGGCGAGATGGACGGGATGCGCGACATCTATCGCCACCGCCGCAATCTCCTCCATTCCGCGCTGTCGGAGGCGCCGGAGCTCGTCAGCCTGAAGCCCGAGGCCGGCATGTTCCTCCTGGTCGACATCCGCCAGACCGGGCTCACCTCATCGGAATTCAGCTGGGGGCTTCTCCGCGAGGAGGGCGTGTCGGTGCTCGACGCCACCGCCTTCGGCGCGAGCGCGGCGGGCTTCGTCCGCCTCTCCTATGCGCTCGGCGACGACCAACTCACCGAAGCCGCGGCCCGCATCCGCCGATTTGCCGCAAGCGCGTCACGGATGACCCGGCAGGAACGGGCGTGCGCGTGAGCGAGGGGCTCAGCCCGGCATGAGGTTTGGCGAATACATGCTGACGCTGCTTGCCGGCCACGGCGTGCGCCATGTCTTCGGCATCCCTGGCGTCCACACGGCCGAGCTCTATCGGGGGTTCGCCGCGAGCGGCATCCGCCACATCACGCCACGGCACGAGCAGGGCGCCGGCTTCATGGCGGACGGCTATGCCCGCATAACGCGGCGGCCAGGCGTTTGCTTCGTCATCACCGGGCCGGGCGTCACCAACATCGCCACCGCCATGGCCCAGGCCCATGCGGATTCGATCCCGATGCTGGTCATTTCCAGCGTCAACGCGATGGCTGAGCTTGGGCACGGTCGCGGAAATCTGCACGAGCTGCCCGACCAGCAAGCTCTCGCCAAGCAGGTCACCGCCTTCAGCCATACCCTCCTTCGCCCCGAAGACCTACCGGCCGCGCTCGCCCGCGCCTTCGCCATCTTCGGCTCCGCCCGGCCGCGGCCGGTTCATATCGAGATCCCGGTCGACGTCATGGAGCGAAGCGTCGACGCTTCTGCCGGCTTAAGCCGGGTCTCCGCCACCGCGCCATCCGTGCCGCGTTCCGAAACGCTGGAGAGCGCCGCGCGCCTCTTGGAGAGCGCCGCCAGTCCTGTCCTCCTTGTCGGCGGCGGGGGGTGCGGCGCGGGCGCGCGGATCACCGCCCTCGCCGAACGCCTCGACGCGCCTGTCGTGATGACGGTGAACGGGCGCGGCTTGCTGCCCTTCGGCCACCCCCTTGCCGTCCCGGCAAGCCCGTCGCTCAATGCTGTCCGCCAATTGGTCGAAGCCGCCGATGTGGCGCTCGCCATCGGCACGGAGCTCGGCCCCACCGATTACGACATGTACGCGACGGGCGGCTTCTCCATTCCAGGCAAGCTCATCCGCATCGAGATCGACGCGGTCCAGATGGCGCGCAACCGCGTTCCCGATTTGGCGCTTCTCGGCGACTGCGGAGCGACGCTCGACGCACTTCTCGGCCAGCTTGGTCCTGACGCGCCTGACCGGCAGGGCAGCAAACGTGCGGCCGCCGCAAGGGACACCGCCTTCGCTGAGCTGTCGCCCGCCATGCAGCGGCACGTCGCCTTGCTCGGAGACATCCGCGACGCGCTGCCAAACGCCGTGCTCGTCGGCGATTCCACCCAGGCCGTCTATGCCGGCAACCTGTTCTTCGAGGCTGGATTGCCCTCCGGCTGGTTCAACTCCGCCACCGGCTATGGCACGCTCGGCTACGCGCTGCCGGCGGCGATCGGCGCCAAGCTCGGCGCGCCGGAGCAGCCGATCGTCTGCCTCGCCGGCGACGGCGGGCTGCAGTTCACCCTGGCTGAGCTCGGCTCGGCGATGGACGCCGGCGCGCCGATCATCGTGCTCCTCTGGAACAATCGCGGCTATGGCGAGATCAAGAGCTACATGCTGGAACGCGGCATCGAGCCGGAAGGCGTCGACCTCCATACGCCGGACTTTTGTGCCATCGCCCGCGCCTATGGCTGGCGCGCCGAGCATCTGGCCTCGTACGATCAACTCGCCGGGCTTCTCCGCTCAGCCGCCGCCCGCTCCGACCCGACGCTGATCGAGATTGACGAGACCGAAGTCATGGGCTGACGCCGCCGCCTCGCTTTCGATCTGGAAAGCAGCAGCTGAAAGCCCGCAAGCCGCTCACGTTGCTAAGTTGATCGCCCTCGTTCCGCGGAGCCGCCGAACGCCGGAGTCGAATAGTTTGCCGAGCCAATAGTGGCGAAATCGCCCCTTCATCCCTATCTTGCAGTGCAGCAATCGGCTATACGAGCCGCGACTTCCAGACTGGGCAGAACCTCATGTCAGCGACCCTCCGCAACGTCGCCATCATCGCGCATGTCGATCATGGCAAGACCACCCTGATCGACGTGCTGCTCCGCGCCTCCGGCTCGTTCCGCACCGGCCAGCTTGTGGCCGAGCGCGCGATGGATTCCAACGTGCTGGAGAAGGAGCGCGGCATCACCATCCTCGCCAAGGTGACATCGCTCGCCTGGAAGGAGACGCGCATCAACATCGTCGATACGCCCGGCCACGCCGATTTCGGCGGCGAGGTGGAGCGCATCCTCAACATGGTCGACGGCGCCATCCTGCTCGTCGACGCCGCCGAAGGCCCGATGCCGCAGACCAAGTTCGTGCTCTCCAAGGCGCTCGCCATCGGCCTCAAACCAATCGTCGTCATCAACAAGGTCGATAAGCCGGACGCCCGCCCTGATTTCGTGCTCGACGCCATTTTCGACCTGTTCGCCGCGCTCGACGCGACCGAGGAGCAGCTCGATTTCCCCGTCCTCTACGGCTCCGCCAAGCAGGGCTGGATGGCCGCCCATCCCGACGGCCCCAAGGACCAGAGCATCGGCCCGCTTCTCGACATGGTGCTCCAGCACGTCGCGCCGCCGGAGATCGAATCCGGGCCGTTCCGCATGCTCGCCACGACGCTGGAAGCCGACCCCTTCCTCGGACGCCTGCTCACCGGCCGCATCC
>JACCSN010000202.1 GCA_013812985.1 Hyphomicrobiales bacterium
AAACAGCATCGATCAGCAATCGGCTGAGATCAAACAGCCAGCTGCTTCAGGAGGTTAGCTGGAAAATTCCCTAAAACTCAGAACAGGGAATTTCTTCCGGGCCAGCAGGGAATTTTCCTGGGCCAGCAGGGATTCGTTCGGGACCTATCAGGGAACGCCCGAAACAGGCCTATGGCGCCCTTTCAGGACCGTGGCGGAGAAGCCAATCCCGCAGCTGAAGTGGTGTCGCGCATGGCTGTGGCCGAAAGCACACACTCAGGCGTTCGGCATTCCCTCCGCCGTCAAAAGCTTGACCCGCGGGTCAAAGCGTGCGCGTCTGGTAGGGTCTTCACTTGACGCGCCCGGAGCCCTTGGCTGCCGGGCTTTTTGATTCCAGGAGCCTGGTGGGAGCGAGCCCCCTCCCCGCTAGCCCCGAACCTCTGCTGATCACCTGAACTCACGCCCCGCGCATGCGCGGGACGGAGCCCCGAGCGCGCGCCCTCTCGGGGCTCGCTCACCCCATTGCCCACCCTGGGCGCCACCACCACACGATCGGGCCGGAGCAAGCATGAGCTGGTGTTTGTCTTCAAGGTCGGGACCGCCCCGCACACCAACAGCTTCGGGCTCGGCGACACCGGGCGCTACCGGACCAATGTGTGGGACTACGCCGGGGTGAACGCGCTTCAAGGCGGAGCGAGCTGAAGAGCTTGCGATGCACCCGACCGTGAAGCCGGTGGCGCTGGTCGCCGACGCCATCCGGGACTGCACCCGGCGCGGCGACATCGTTCTCGACCCGTTCGGGGATCAGGAACCACCCTGATCGCCGCCCACAAGACGGGCCGGCTGGCGCGCCTCATTGAGTTCGACCCGGCCTGCATCTCGGGCGAGGTCGCGTCCCCTCGGGATCGTCCCGGCGCCGCCGAACCACACCGCTCTTTCCTCAAAGTCGGACTGGACTTCGGCTGCACGACGAGCATGCATGCTGCATGGCGCCGGGCGTGAGCCCCGGCGCGGTTCGGCCCGGACAAGAATCCGGGCTTGTGGTGGTGCAAGCGCCGGCGTGGGGCCGGCGCAATCTGGGAGACCTCCCATGTCCACCACAACGAAACTGAGCGATACGCAACTCGTCATCCTGAGCCAGGCCGCACAGAAGCCGGATGCCAGGGTCCTGCCATTGCCGTCCAATCTACAGGCCAAAGGCGGCGGAGTGACGCGAGCCCTGAAGTCGCTTCTGAAACGAGGGCTGATCGCCGAACAGGCCGGATCCAGCTCCGACGAGGAATGGCGGCGGGATGAGAGCGAGGCTCCGCTCACGCTGGTGATCACGCCGACCGGCCGCGCCGCAATCGGGGTAGAAGCGGGCGATCAAGGTCGGGAGGCCGCCGAGCCCGATGCTGCGGCGCAAGCGGGACAAGATGAAGCGAGTGCCGGTGGGGAGCCCGCCACCACGCCTGGTACGGGGCGAGAGCCCGAGGATCACGACCCCTCTGGCGAGCCCGCCAGGCCAGGAGCGCCGCGCGGCAAGGGTGAGACGATCACGGCGCTGCTCAAGCAGGTGACCGGAGCCACGCTGGCGGAGCTGACCGCTGCAACCGGCTGGCAAGCTCACTCGGTCCGCGGTTTCCTCTCCGGCACGCTCAAGAAGAAGCTCGGCTACACGGTGGAGAGCGAGCGCGGCGACGACGGCGTGCGGCGCTACCGCATCACCGCCTGAGCCCCACGGCCATGAAGAGCTTCGACTCCTCACTCGAGATCGGCGGCCTCGCCGATCTCGACCTCCCTGCCCTGCGCCAACGCTGGCGGGAGCTCTACGGCTCAGAGCCCCCGGTCCGGATGAGCCGGGAGCTTATGGTCCAGGCAATCGCCTACCGCATCCAGGAGAACATCCATGGCGGCCTGTCCCGCGCCGCCCGCCTGAAGCTCACCGCCGCTGGCGGAAGCGCAGGATCGGCAGGGGCAAACTCCTCCCGTCGGGAGACACGGCGCCGGGTCAAGCCGGGCACACGGTTCCTGCGCGAATGGCAGGGGGAGACACACGAGGTGACCGCCGCAGCCGATGGGCGCTTCCTCTATCGCGATGGCGCCTACCGGTCGCTCAGCGAGATCGCCCGCCACATCACCGGGACGCGCTGGTCCGGCCCGGCCTTCTTCGGCCTCCGGCAACAGGCGGGGGAGGCACGGTGACTCGTAGGCGCCCTCCCCCGCTGCCGCAGCACGGTCGCAAGCTCCGCTGCGCCATCTATACGCGCAAGAGCAGCGACGAAGGGCTGGAGCAGAGCTTCAACTCGCTCCATGCCCAGCGCGACGCCTGCGAGGCCTTCATCAACAGCCAGAAGCACGAGGGCTGGATCCTGCTCCCGGCCGCCTATGACGATGGCGGCCTCTCCGGCGGCTCCATGGAGCGGCCCTCTCTGTACAGGCTCCTCGCCGACGTGCAGAGCCGGCTCGTCGACATCGTGGTCGTCTACAAGGTCGACCGGCTCACCCGCTCGCTGGCCGACTTCGCCAAGCTGACCGAGCTTTTCGACGCGCATGGCGCCTCCTTTGTCTCCGTCACCCAGCAGTTCAACACCTCCACCTCCATGGGCCGGCTGACGCTGAACGTGCTGCTCTCCTTCGCCCAGTTCGAGCGCGAGGTGGCCGGCGAGCGCATCCGCGACAAGATCGCCCTGTCCAAACGCCGCGGCATGTGGATGGGCGGCCTGCCGCCGCTTGGGCTTGACGGGATCGACCGACAGCTGGTGGTGAACGAGGCCGAAGCCGAGACCGTCCGCTTCATCTTCCAG
>JACCSN010000382.1 GCA_013812985.1 Hyphomicrobiales bacterium
CCGGCATTGGCGAGGAGCACGTCGAGCTTGCCCCAGCGTTCGAAGAGCGCCGCTCCCAACCTGTCGATGCCCGCGGAGTCCTTCAAGTCGAGCGGGACCAGTGTTGCGGAGCCTCCGCCGCTCTTGATCTCGTCGTCGAGTTCCTCGAGGCCTCCGACCGTCCGGGCAACTGCGATCACATGCGCGCCCGCCGCGGCGAATCCCTTTGCTGCATGGTAGCCGATGCCGCGCGAGGCTCCGGTGACGACTACGACCCGGCCGACCAGCGCTTTGTCGCCGCTCATGCCGCCTCGGCGTCGCTGAAGTCGAGAATGGCCAAGCGGCGCACTTGCCGCTTGTCATCGAAGGGGCCTGGCTGCGTGCGGGGCATCTCAATCGGCCGGAGGCGCTTCGATCTGACGCTCCAGCTGGTTCTGGTCGTCCGTCGCGATGCCCGGATCGTCGGCCGGCGCGTCCGCGCCATCGGCCGGTGCGTCCGCACTTGCCGACGGAGCGTCCGCCGCGTCGGCCGGAGCCTCCACGGCCTCATCCGGCGCGGCGGATTCCTGGATCGCGTCGTCGCCCGCCGCCGGAGTCCCCGCCGTCTCGCCGCGTAGCCGCTCCATGATTTCCGCTTCCGGGTCGTCGGGCAGACGGTTCATCAGGCCGTCGCCGAGATCCTTCAGCCAAGGCTTCGACGCCGCTTGCGCGATCCACACCGGCTGACGATCGGGCGCGATGAAGAAGTCGAGGAACAGGGATGCGATGACGACCAGGATGAGTCCGCGGGCCGCGCCGAAGATGAAGCCCAGCGTGCGGTCGAGCGGGCCGGCTTTGGAATCCAGCACGAAGTCGGAAATCCGCATGGTGATGAGCGAGACCACCAGCAGCGTGATGAAGAAGATGCCGGCGATGGTCAGCCCGAGCGCCAGCTTGCTTTCCTCGATATAGCGCTGCGTGTAGGGGAGCAGGTCGTCCCAGAAGAAGTAGGTGGCCGCCGCCGCCGCCACCCACGATCCGATGGACAGGACCTCGCGGGTAAAACCGCGAATCATGGCGAGCAGCGCGGAAGCGAGCATGACGAGGATCAGGATCCCGTCGAGCATCGTGAACGGCATCGGACCATGGCCTCCCAGAGCAGCCGACCCTCAGGCGGCGCTGAACCTCAATCAAGCGACCTGCTGTCAGCCGCCAGACTCGGCGGCAATCGACGCAACGATACCAGCCAGCGTGGTAACTTCATGCAGAGCGAGAGTCGAGCGCATCCCTTCCCGGCCGCCGCCTGGCACGACGGCCTGCGTGAAGCCGAGCCGCTCCGCCTCCCTGAGCCGCGCCGCCGCCTGCGCCACGGGCCGCACCGCGCCTGACAGGCTGACCTCGCCGAAATAGACCGTCTCCTTCGGCGTCGCAATCCCGGCGCGCGAGGAGACCAGCGCGGCGGCGACCGCGAGGTCCGCGGCTGGTTCGGCGAGCCGCAATCCGCCCGCGACGTTGAGGTAAACGTCGTGCTGCCCGAAGCGCATGCCGCAGCGCGCCTCCAGGACGGCGAGGATCATGGCGAGCCGACTCGGATCCCAGCCGACAACGGAGCGGCGCGGCGTCCCGAGGCTGGTCTCCGCGACAAGCGCCTGGATCTCCACCAACAGCGGCCGCGTCCCCTCCATGCCGGCGAAGATCGCGCTCCCCGGCGAAGCGGAATCGCGTCCGCCGATGAACAGCAGCGACGGATTGGGCACCTCCGTCAATCCGGCGTCGGTCATCTCGAAGACGCCGATCTCCGAAGCCGGCCCGAAGCGGTTCTTGACGGCGCGGAGCACGCGGAAATGGTGGCCCGTGTCGCCCTCGAAATAGAGCACGGCGTCGACCATGTGCTCGACCACGCGCGGGCCGGCGATCTGGCCGTCCTTGGTGACGTGGCCGACGAGCACGATCGCCGTGCCGCTGGTCTTGGCGAAGCGGATCAGAGCCTGGGCGGATGTGCGCACCTGCGAGACGGTCCCCGGCGCGCTCTCGGCCAGGTCGGTCCACAGCGTCTGGATGGAATCCAGGATGACGAGATCGACGGCCGGGCCGGCCGCCAGCGTGGCGAGGATGTCCTCGACATGGGTCTCCGCGGCAAGCTCCACCGGCGCATCGCGGAGGCCCAGCCGCTCGGCCCTGAGCCGAATCTGCCCGATCGCCTCCTCGCCGGAGACATAGATGACGCGGCGTCCCGCGCGGGCGAGTGCGGCGGCGGCCTGGATGAGGATCGTCGATTTGCCGATCCCCGGATCGCCGCCGACCAGCAGCGCGGAGCCCGGCACGAAGCCGCCGCCGATCACACGGTCGAGCTCGGAAATGCCGGTCAGGGTGCGGGGGAGGTCGGCGGCGTCGCCGGAGAGGGGCACGAGCTCGATCGCGCGCCCGCGCCCGGTTCTCAGCGCCACGGGAGCGGATGACGCGGCGTCCTCCTGCAACGTGTTCCATTCGCCGCAGGAATCGCAACGGCCCTGCCAGCGCGGCGAGACGGCCCCGCAAGCGGCGCAGACATATCGGGCGCGGGCCATCAGCCGGCGTCTACCTCAGGTAGACGCGTTCGGCGCGCCGGCTCAAACCCGTGAGGAGCTCATAGGCGATGGTGGCGGCGGCGCCGGCGACCTCGTCGATCGGGATGTTCGGGCCGAACAGTTCGGCGCGATCGCCCGGCGAGGCGCCGACGACGTCGGTCACGTCAATGGCGATCAGGTCCATCGAAACGCGTCCGAGGATCGGAACCTTGCGGCCCCGGATGTGCGCGCTGCCGCCCCGTCTTGCGTCGCTCGACCCGGTAGCCCGATGATACCCGTCGGCATAGCCCGCCGACAGGACCGCAATGCGCGTGTCGCACTTCAGCCGCTCGGCCGCGCCGTAGCCGACCGATTCGCCGGCCGGTGCCTGGCGGATTTGTAAGACACGGGTTGAAAGCGTCACCACGGTGTTCAGGCTTGGATGGTTTTGAGCGAAGTTCGCGCCGTAGAGTGCAATCCCCGGCCTGATCAGGTCGAAATGGTAGTCTGGGCCCAGAAACACGCCCGCCGAATTCGCCATCGAAGCCGGCAGCGCCGGAAACTGGGCGCGAAGCTGCTTGAAAAGCGCCAGCTGCTCAACATTAAGCGGGTGAGCCGGCGCGTCGGCGCAAGCGAGGTGGCTGATGAGAAGCCGCGGGCTGATGGCGGCGAGGAGCCCCTTGCGCCGGGCAAGCCCGATCGCTTCGCGCAGCGATAGTCCGAGCCGGTTCATGCCGGTATCGACCTGGATCGCCGAAGCCGCGCCACCGCCCAGCCGCGCCCAGCTTTCCGTTTCTTCAAGGGAGTTGAGGACGGGGCGCAAAGCCGCTTCGCGATAGAGCGCCGCCGCATCGGAGAAGAAGCCGTTCAGCACATAGATCACCGCGTCCGGGGCCACCGCCCGTGCCCGCCGGCCTTCCTCAGGCAGCGCCACGAAGAAGGTTCGGCAGCCGGCGGCCCGGAGCGCCGGCACGGCCTGCGCGGCCCCGATTCCGTAAGCGTCGGCCTTCACGACGGCGGCGCACTCGGCCGGCCCGGCTTTCGCCGCAAGGCTTCGCCAGTTCGCCGTCAGCGCGCCGAGATCGATCGTCAGGCTGGCGGCGGAAGCGTCAGTCATCCAGGGGCGCGGCCCTGTTCAGGGCAAGATGCTGCAGGAGCATAATCGTCTTAGCGTCGGCGATCTCGCCGGCGGCGACCATGGCCATTGCCTCATCCAATCGGAGCTTGATCACCTGGATATGACCAACCTGGCTCAACTGTAGCGTTCCGGCAGGTGATCCTCCTTGGCGAGCGAGGAGAAGCGCGTCACGTCGGCGTTGAACTGGAGCGGCACCGTGCCGGTCGGGCCGTGGCGCTGCTTGCCGATGATGATTTCCGCCCGCCCGGCGATCTGCTCCATCTCGGCCATCCACTTGAAGAACTCCTCGGTGCCCTCCTTGGGTTTTCGGTTCTTGTGATAATATTCCTCGCGGAAGACGAACAGCACCACGTCGGCGTCCTGCTCGATGGAGCCGGATTCGCGCAAGTCCGACAGCTGCGGGCGCTTGTCCTCCCGCGATTCCACCTGACGGGAGAGCTGCGACAGCGCCAGGATCGGCACGTTCAGCTCCTTGGCGAGCGCCTTCAGGTTGGTGGTGATCTCGGTGATCTCCTGCACCC
>JACCSN010000388.1 GCA_013812985.1 Hyphomicrobiales bacterium
ATACCGGGCTGGTCATGAAGATATCCGAGCGCGTCAGCGTGCTCGACCACGGCGTGATGATTGCCGAGGGCTCGGCCAAGGACATCCAGACCAACCCGAAGGTGATCGAGGCTTATTTGGGCGTCGACGACGGGGAGGACACGCTTGCGGTTTGACCCGGAGATCCTGCTGCAGCTGAAAGGCGTCGCCAGCGCCTATGGCAAGATCGACGCGCTCAAGGGGATCAACCTTGAGGTGCCCCGAGGCCGGGTCGTCACCCTGCTCGGCGCCAATGGCGCGGGGAAGACCACGACGCTGAAGACAATCTCGGGTCTGGTGCGCGCCAAGGCCGGACAGGTTTTGTTCGAGGGCCGCGATATCACGGCGATGAGCGCCCATCGCATCGCCCGGTCCGGCGTGGTGCATGTTCCTGAGGGGCGCCACGTCCTGCGCGGCCTGAGCGTACGCGAGAACCTCGAACTGGGCGCCTTCACGGTCGCCGACGCCCGCATTCGCAACGAACGGCTGGAGCAGGTCTTCGCCCAGTTTCCAATCCTGAAGCAGAGGCAGCGTCAGGACGGTGCGCTGCTCTCGGGCGGCGAGCAGCAGATGCTGGCGATCGGCCGGGCGCTGATGCACGGCCCCAAAGTCCTGCTGCTCGACGAGCCTTCCATGGGACTTGCGCCAAAACTGGTGCTGGAGACGATGCAGATCGTCAAGCGCCTCAACGAGGCAGGAACCACCATTCTGCTTGTCGAGCAGAACGCCCGGCTGGCGCTCAAGCTCGCCCATTACGGCTACGTCCTCGAAAGCGGCAGCATTCGTCTCAAAGGTGAAGCGGCAACGCTGCGCGCAGACGCGTCCATCGTCCAGGCCTATCTGGGCGCCTGAACCCACTCCCCTCACACCAAAATAGGATGAAGACAGTGACCACCACCTGGCATGGCGTAATCCCCGCTTTGATGACCGAAATGAAGCAAGACGGCGCGCTCGATCTTGAGGGCACCGCCCGGCACATCGAATCCTGCATTGACGCCGGCTGCGAAGGTTTCGTGATGCTGGGCACCCTTGGCGAGAACTCCTCGCTGTCATCCGACGAAAAGGAAGCCGTGGTGCGCGCCGCCGCGGAGGCCGCCGGCGGAAGGGCCCCGATCATCGCCGGTGTCGCCGAATACACCACCAGCCTGGCCATCGAGGCGGGACGGCGCGCCAGGAAGGCCGGCGCGGCGGGCCTCATGGCGCTGCCGACCATGGTCTACCAGCAGGATTCCCGCGAAGCCGTCCAGCACTTCCTTGCTTTGGCGCACGGAGTGGATCTGCCGATCATGATCTACAACAACCCGGTCTCGTACAAGGTCGACCTGAAGCCTGACGATTTCACCCAGCTCACGGGGGAAAGGAATATCGTCGCGGTCAAGGAATCGAGCCACGACAGCCGCCGCGTCACGGACATGATCAACATGCTGGGGGACCGCTTCGCGCTGTTCTGCGGGGTCGACGACCTGGTGCTGGAGAACGTCCTCTTCGGCGCCGTCGGCTGGGTCTCGGGCATGGCCAACTCTTTTCCGCGCGAGGCGGTGCAATTGTTCAAGCTCGCCGAAGCCGGCCGGACAAAGGAAGCGGTGGACCTTTATCGCTGGTTCATGCCGCTGCTCCACCTCGATACCGCGGTCAAGCTGGTGCAATACATCAAGCTGAGCAACCAGATGACGGGCGAGGGCGCCGAATGGGTGCGGGCGCCGCGCCTCACGCTGACCGGCGAGGAACGCAAGCGAGTCGAAGGCATCATCCAGCAGGCGATCGCGACGAGGCCGAACCTCCAGCCGATCAGCTGAACGCCGGTCCAGGAAATGGAGCGCCGCACCCGCGTCGATGTCGCCATCATCGGCGCCGGCATCATCGGGATCGCTGCGGCCTACAAGCTGCAGGAGGCCGGCCGAACCGTCGTCCTGCTCGACCGCAAGGGTGTTGCCGAGGAGACCAGCCAGGGCAACGCCGGGGCTTTCGCATTCTCGGACGTGCTGCCCATGGCGAGCTCGATGGTTTTGCGGAAGCTGCCGCGCTGGCTTGGCGACCCTCTCGGGCCGCTGACGATCCCGCCCTCCTACTTGCCTTCCATTGCGCCATGGCTGCTGCGCTTCTGGCGGGCCGGATGGGCGGACAAGGTGCAGGCGAGCATCAAGGCGCAGAGCGCACTGATGCGGCTCTCGGCGATCGAAATGGCGAGCCTCGTGGCAGGCGCCGAACTCCAAGGGATGGTGCGCACCGACGGCGTGTTGGAGCTTTACGAGAGCGAAGCGGAACTCACCGCCTCCAAACCCGGTTGGGCGGCGCGGCAGAGCGAGGGCATCGGCTTCGAACATGTGCGCGGCGCGGATCTCGCCTCACTGCAGCCGGGCCTGTCGCCGCGCCTTGTGGCCGGCACCTTTATCCCGCAATGGCAGACCGTATCGGATCCGTATGATTTCGCATTGGCGATCGCCAACGCCGTACGGCAACGCGGTGGCAGTGTGATGCACGCCGAAGTCGTCCGTCTCGCCCCATTTTCGGCTGGCGTGACCCTGCAACTCGCCGGCGGGGAATTGATCGAGGCAAAGGATGTCGTGGTCGCCGGCGGCGCCTGGTCGCGGGAGCTGACCGCGCGCCTCGGCGATCCAATTCCGCTTGAGACCGAGCGCGGCTACAACACCACCTTGCCGCCAGGCAGTTTCGACCTCAAGCGACAGCTGACGTTCGGCGGCCACGGTTTCGTCATCACCCCGCTTTCCAGCGGCGTTCGCATAGGCGGCGCCGTGGAGCTGGCCGGACTGAAAATGCCACCCAATTACACCCGGGCCGACGCCATGCTGAAGAAGGCGAAGCGCTTCCTCCCCGATCTCCAGACCAGCGGCGGACGGCAATGGATGGGGTTCCGCCCCTCGCTGCCCGACAGCCTGCCCGCCATCGGACGGTCACGCGCCTCGCCCAGGATCGTCTATGCTTTCGGCCATGGGCATCTCGGCCTGACGCAGTCGGCGGCCACGGGGAAACTTGTGGCCGAATTGCTGACCGGTGCGGCGCCCTCGATAGACCTAACCCCCTTTTCACCCCAACGTTTCTGACGGGCGGTTCAGATGGCGCGGCACACCTTCCTCTGCATCGACGGACATACCTGCGGCAATCCGGTGCGGCTCGTGGCAGGCGGCGGCCCGCATCTCAAGGGCGTCAGCATGATCGAGAAGCGGGCGCACTTCCTGGCGGAATACGACTGGATCCGCAAAGGCCTGATGTTTGAGCCGCGCGGGCACGACATCATGTCCGGGTCGATCCTCTATCCGCCGACGCGCCACGACTGCGACATCGCCATCCTGTTCATCGAGACGTCCGGCTGCCTGCCGATGTGCGGGCACGGAACCATCGGCACGGTCACCATGGCGATCGAGAACGGGCTGATCGTCCCGAAGACGCCAGGCACCGTCAGGCTGGATGCGCCGGCGGGCGTGGTGACGGCCGAGTACCGACAGGAGGGCGCCTATGTGGAGGAGGTGCGGATCACCAACGTTCCGTCGTTCCTGCACTCGCGCGACCTCGAGATCGATTGCCCCGGCCTCGGCGCGCTCACGGTCGACGTGGCCTATGGCGGAAACTTCTACTGCATCGTCGACCCTCAGGAGAATTTCGCCGACCTCGCCGATGTGAGCATCGGCGACCTGTTGCGCTGGAGCCCGGCGCTCAGGACGGCGATGAACGATCGCTACAGCTTCACGCATCCGGAAAAGCCGGAGATCAAGGGCCTCAGCCACGTCATGTGGACCGGCAAGCCACAGAAACCTGGCTCGACCGCCCGCAATGCCGTCTTCTACGGCGACAAGGCCATCGACCGCTCCCCCTGCGGCACCGGCACCTCGGCGCGCATGGCGCAATGGGGGGCGCGCGGCAAACTGAACGTGGGCGACAGCTTCATCCATGAAAGCATCATCGGCTCGATCTTCGACGGGCGGGTCGAGGAGACGGTCAAGGTCGGCGATTACGACGGCATCGTCCCTTCGATCGCCGGCTGGGCGCGGCAGACCGGGATCAACACGATCTTCATCGACGACCGGGACCCGTTCGCGCACGGCTTCGCTCTGGTCTAGGAGACGGACATGAAAATCACCGCCATCAAAGCCTGGCAGGTGGATCTGCCGCTGCGCGAAGGGCGCTACAATTGGTCCGGCGGCAACTTCATGGAAGTGTTCGACTCGACGGTGGTTGCCGTCGAGACGGACGAGGGCGTGACCGGCTACGCCGAATGCTGCCCGCTCGGTTCGGCCTATCTCCCCTCCTATGCCAAAGGCGTGCGCGCCGGGATCGCCGAGATCGGGCCCAAGCTCATCGGCCTCGACCCGACCGATCTCGGACCGCTCAACCGCCGGATGGACGCGGTGCTCCGCGGCCATCTCTACGTCAAGGCGCCGATCGACATCGCCTGCTGGGACATTCTGGGAAAAGTCGCGGGACTGCCGATCTACAAGCTTCTGGGCGGAGCCGAGCAGGACGACATCCAGCTCTACCGAGCCATCAGCCAGGAAGACTCTTCGGCGATGGCCGAGAAGATCGCCGGCTATCGTGCCGAGGGCTACACAAAATTCCAGCTCAAGGTCGGCGGCGATCCGAATGACGACATTGCCCGGATCAAGGCCTGCCGCGCCATCCTTCAGCCTTCCGACATCCTCGTCGCCGACGCCAATACAGGCTGGACCATGGCCGACGCAGTGAGGGTGGTGAACGCGGTCCGTGACGTCGACGTCTATGTCGAGCAGCCCTGCATGAGTTACGAGGAGAGCGTCTCGATCCGGCGGCGCACAAGCCTGCCATTCGTGCTCGACGAGAACATCGGCGGCGTCGATACGCTGGCGAGGGGCATCGCCGAGGACGCCTTCGACGTCATCAACCTGAAGATCTCCAAGGTCGGCGGGCTGACCAAGGCCAGGTTGATGCGCGATCTCTGCCTTGCCCACAATGTGCCGATGACGATCGAGGACACGTGGGGCGGCGACATCGTTACCGCGACCATCGCCCACCTGGCGCAGTCGACGCCGGAGAGGTTCTGCTTCACCGCCACCGACTTCAATTCCTACGGCACCGTGTCGATCGCCGAGGGGGCGCCGCAGCGCGTCAATGGC
This sequence comes from Hyphomicrobiales bacterium, assembly GCA_013812985.1. Next base: position 5,124 of record JACCSN010000388.1, read on the forward strand.
CGGATGACGGCGTCTGGCGAACCGGGCCTGGGCGTGGCGCCCAGGTTCGACATCCTCGGTGAACCGGTGCTGGTGATCAATTGAGAAGCTCGAGAGCCATCCAAATCATCTCCTGCCATGCTGAAGGCGAGGTGGGTGACGTGATCGTCGGAGGCGTAGCGCCGCCGCCCGGCGAGACGCTCTGGGAGCAGTCACGCTTCATCGCCAGCGATCAGACCTTACGCAACTTCGTGCTCAACGAGCCACGCGGCGGGGTCTTCCGACACATCAACCTGCTCGTGCCGCCCAAGGACAGCCGCGCGCAAATGGGCTTCATCATCATGGAGCCTGAGGATACACCGCCGATGTCGGGTTCAAACTCGATCTGCGTGGCGACCGTGTTGCTCGACAGCGGCATCCTGCCCATGATTGAGCCGGAGACACGACTGGTGCTCGAGGCGCCGGGCGGTCTCGTCGAGGTCGTTGCGCAATGTCGCGGCGGCAAGGCCGAGCGGATAACGGTGCGCAACGTGCCCTCTTTCGCCGACAGGCTCGGCGCGACTGTCGAGGTCGCAGGCATGGGCAGCCTGTCGGTCGATACCGCCTATGGAGGAGACAGCTTCGTAATCGTCGACGCGCATGCGCTCGGGTTCAGGATCGCGCCGGACGAGGCGCGAGAACTCGCGGAGACTGGCATCCGCATTACCAGGGCGGCCAACGAACAGATCGGCTTCACCCATCCGGTCAACGCCGAATGGAATCACATCTCCTTCTGCCAGATCGCGGCGCCGGTGGAGCAGCGCGACGGCGTTCTAACGGCGTCCAACGCCGTCGTGGTGCAGCCGGGCAAGGTCGACCGCTCACCAACCGGCACCGGCGCTTCAGCCCGCATGGCCGTAATGCGCGCCAAGGGAGAGATGCAGGTCGGCGACAGCTATCTCGCCCGCTCGATCATCGGCTCCGAGTTCGTTGGCCGGATCGAGGCGGACACCGAGATCGGCGGCCGACCTGGGATCATTCCTTCGATCTCCGGGCGGGCCTGGATCACCGGCACGCGCCAGGAGATGCTCGACCCCGACGATCCTTGGCCAAATGGCTACCGCCTTTCCGACACGTGGCCGCAGATTGGCAACGGATAGGGACGATGCGGCTGCGGCAGGTCGATCTTCGGCGCCATCGAACAAACCGTTCGTCAAAAACTTTACCGAGGGGAAGCGGCCACCACCCGATGCGGCCATGCAGGCGGGCCAGGGTGGGGCTTCCGTCGCCAGGGGAACCAGATGAAGCTCTACGGTTATTTTCGGAGCTCCGCGGCTTACCGGTGTCGGATTGCCCTGAACCTAAAAGGCCTCGCGCCCGAATACGTCGCCGTTCACCTCCGCCGTGGCGATCAGAGGGCGTCGGATTATCAGAACGTGAATCCACAGGGACTGGTGCCGAGCCTCGAAATCGGCGGCCATGTCATAACCCAGTCGCTCGCGATCATCGAGTGGCTCGACGAGACCTATCCGGAGCCCGCGCTGCTGCCGATCGATGCTCTGGCGAGGGCTGACGTTCGCGCCTTCGCCCTGGCGATCGCATGCGACATCCACCCGCTCAACAACCTGCGCGTGCTCAATTACCTGAAGGCGGAGTTGCATCTGGAGCAGACGGCGATTGATGTCTGGTATCGACACTGGGTGGAACAGGGGCTCGCCTCCTGCGAGCGGCTGCTGCGAAGAGGCGGCTGGCGGGGACCCTATTGCTTCGGCGAGTCGCCGACGCTTGCAGATGTTTGTCTGGCGCCTCAGCTCTACAATGCCCGTCGCTTCGACAGCGACCTTTCCGCGTGCCCGACGCTCCTTGCGATTGAAAAGGTCTGCAAGGCGCATCCGGCGTTCGCAGCAGCCGCGCCGGATCGGCAGCCGGACATGGAGCCGTGATGTTCAGCCGAGCGCTCTCGGACGCCGGGCGCGCAACTCGGGAGAAAAGTCGCGTGCAGCAGTCCAACCCACAGGTCTCCAGGGCCCACCTCGCCGTCGCCGTCGGCCTCATCGCCCTCGCCGCGCTCGCGCTCCTCATCATGGGCCGCGAGCCAATCTGCGAATGCGGAACGGTGAAGCTCTGGCACGGCGTGGCCGTGAGCTCGGAAAACTCGCAGCACCTGTCGGATTGGTATTCGCCGTCGCATCTCATTCACGGCTTCATCTTCTTCGGAACTCTGTGGCTTGTCGCCCGGCGGCTGCAGCTGGGGGCGAGGCTGATCGTCGCCGTGGCGGTGGAAGCCGCCTGGGAGATCGTCGAGAACACCGATTTCATTATCAACCGCTACCGCGAAGCGACCATCTCGCTCGATTATCACGGCGACAGCGTCGTCAATTCGGCGAGCGACATCTTGTTTATGGCGGCCGGCTTCTTCCTGGCGGCGCGGCTGCCCGTCTGGCTCACCGTGGGGATCGCGATCAGCTTCGAGCTCTTCACCGGCTGGGCGATCCGCGACAATCTCACCCTCAACGTCATCATGCTCTTGTGGCCGCTTCAGGCGATCCGGACCTGGCAGGCGGGCGGCTGAAGCCGGCGATGCGGGACGCACCGGTCGTTTCCGGCGAAGATCGTTTCGACTACCCCCGGAAACGGTCAGGAACAGCGCGGCGGCAAGATCGCCTTCTTCAACACCGCGGAACGCGTGGACGGCAGCGTCGTTTAGCAATGCGCGGATGCGATCGCGGTGCGGCGATTGCGAGGAGGCAGACCCGATGTACATGTCCAATTCGGAACTTCATCTCTTGCGTGCCCGGATCGCCTCGGATTCTGAGTTGGCGATGGGTGAGTACCTGAAGGCGATCGAGGAAGCGGTGAAGGAGCTGAAGACCGCGCGCCCGACCGCTCGCGCCGTCCAGCGCCGCTAGCAATGGAAAAGCCCGCGCCGACGATGCGGAGCGGGCTCGTAAAAATTCAGCGCCGGCCTGCTAAGCCAGCTCCGGTGTGTAAGCGTCTAACGTCAATCCCGGCGGCTCAGGCTGCCGACCTGCGGCCCCTGCTGTTCCGACTCTTGGGCGAGGCGGTCTTTTCGGCGGGGTCGCTTGCCCTCGCCTGTTTCGCCTGACGGTAAGCGGTGGAGCCTACGCCGCCAGCCATGACCTCGCGGGCAGCCTGCTCCCAATGCTGCCGCTCGCAGCCCTCCGGGCGGCCTTCCTGCTCCCAGATGGAATAAGCGCGATCCCTGATCCAGCTTTCGACTTGTGACATATGCATCTTGAACACTCCAAGCCCGTTGACGAGGCGCTCCAAGCCGCGGCCGGCCGAGCACTTAACGGAACCTTCCCCAATAACCTTAAGATTCCCTTGAAGCCCGTCAGCCTCTCGCAGGGGCAGGCGCTGCGGGCTCGCCCAAAAGCCGCCGCTTGAGGCGACCGGTCCAGCGCCGGACACGGCCGAGACGCTGACTGGCCCGTTCCGGATCGAAGAGTGCGTTATCGGCCAGCGCCTCGCCGAAGGCGTCGGTCTCGGGCGGCTGGAACGGCGACAGCGTCCGCCCTTCGCCCCGGAGGCCCTCGATCGCGCCGATGAGCGAGCCTCCGGCTGAACGGATCGCATCGGCGACGATCTCCGGGGTGGAGCCGAGATGCTCCGCCAGGAGATCGTTCCGGAAGCGGATGATTTCGCCGCGCACCTTGTCGCCGGCCGGGCCGGGCTCCGCTTCGACGGCGAGATCGCATTCCGTATCGAAGCCCATGGAGCGGTTGTTCAGGTTGGAGGAGCCGACCCTGAGCAGGCGGTCGTCGACCGCCAGGATCTTGGCGTGGACGTAAATCGGTTCGCCGCCGGCCGTCATCGGATTGTAGATGCGGAAGCGACGGCCGCGGTCGACCTCTCCGATCATCTTGAAAAGGCGTGCGCGAGCCGTGCCCATCGCCTCCTCCTCAAGCCAGCCGAAAGAGGCTTGCGGGTTGACGACGACGATCTCAGGCCCGCCCGGCTCCCCCATCCGCCTGGCGACCGCTTCGGCTATGCGCCGCGAGGCGAAATACTGGCTCTCGATATAGACGCTGCGTTCCGCGCCGCGGATCGCCGCGAGGTAAAGCGCCTCGATTTCCCGGACTTCCTCCTGCTCCGCATAGACCGGGATGGTCCGGGCGATCGCCACCTGGACATTCTCGAATGTCGGGCTGACGCCGTCCGGCCAGGGGTCCCCCTCGATCGGCGAAGGCGGCTCGATGTCCTCGCCGGTAGCCCGCTTCCAGCGGCTGCGGGCCAATTCGCCCAGAGCGCGCGCTACATCGCCGTCGACGGCCGTGGTGGCGTCGTGCCACGGGCCGTAAGGGCGCTTCAGCGTCGGGCCGACGCGGCGCGGATCGTCGTCGAGATGCTCGCGGGTGTCCCAGCGATGGCCGGTGATGTCGATGCCGCCGCAGAAGGCGAGCTTGTCGTCGATGACGACGACCTTCTGGTGGTGCGCGGAAGCCGCCGGGTGGGCCCCGTCCAACTTGAAGTGCATACGCTTGTCGGTGATCCAGTCGAGGATGCGGACCGGCGTGGTCCCCCGGCCGAAGGTGTCGATGATGCTGAGGTCCCACCGGAGCACGAAGACTTCCAGATCGGGCCGCTCGTCGACCAGCCAGCCGAGAAGCTTGCCGAGCTTCTCCGGCGCCTTGGAGTCCGAACGCTCGCGCTCCAGCTTGATGCGCGTGTCGAAATCCCAGCCGATCAGGAGCACCCGCCGCCGGGCCTTCAGGATGCTCGATCTCAGCGCGGCGAAATAATCCGCCGCGTCGACGATGACGGCGAAGCGGTCGGCCCGCTCCATGCGCCAGCAGGTCTTGCCCGGCACGAGAACGGGAGGCTTCGCGGAATCGGTTCGGCGTGATGTGATCTGGTTCATTGCGGAAGCGAGATAATCATTGCTGGCTGCTCTGTGAACCCGAGAGGCTGAGCGGTTCAGACATTCAGCGCGGACGTCAGAGCGGCGGACGGTCCATTGCGCCCGCCAGGCCGCAGCTAGTAATTCAGCTGACGCAGTCGAGACGATTGTCGAAGAGGAACGCTGAACATTGCCCCGCCGGCGACGAGCTTGAACTGACTTCCAGATTGGGCCACCACAGCAAGAGACGCGCAGCCTGCTCTCGAACGGTAAGCTTCCGCCAGCCGTTTTCGAGAAAGAAGCCGACCAGAGGGGTCTGCCGCCATGCCGCGCGTTCGGCGTGGTTCCGCGTGATCCGGATGTCACGCGAGAGAACGGCCCAGCCGCCCTCTTGGCCGAGATGATGTATCCAGGCTGCGTCAGAAACGTTTGGCGGAAATCTTGACGTCAGCGCCACGACAGAATGCCCCTCTCCCGAGACGATCGCATGCAGCGCATCTGCGATTCGATATGACAGGTTGTGGTCAACCAGCAGCTTCAAGCAGCGATTTGCTGCTGGAAGCGAACGGCAGCTTTCACGTCGCGAGCGGCGACTCCGAACATCGCCGCCGCCCTTGCGTACGAGCCTTCCGCAAGGTAGGCGTCCGCCAGAACGCCGGTGGGAATGCCCGCGCTTGCGATGATGGGCTGGCCGAAGGAGCGCTTTGGATCGAGGACAACGGCTTTCGCGCCGGATTCAGGCCACCATCGAACAGCGACATCTCCATCGAATTCGACTGACCGCAGGCTGGGAACGACGACCGAGTGAAAATTTTGCTGCCTTGTCAAAAGGTCGATCAACTCCGGCTCACCGGTCCGACGGGCGATCTCCAGATAGATCCGCGTTCCGTCAGTCTTGAACGCTGCCGCTGAAAAGGGCCGTTCCTCGCCGAGAAGCTCTTGCGCGATATCGTGAGCTTTACGAAGTTGTTGGAGAGACAGCCCGAGTAACCGAAATCGATTGACGACGCGCAGCTCAACGAGATCTCTAAATCCGAGGTACAATTGTTCGTTAATCGAGGGAATCTCTGGAGACCAGATAGGACGTTCCCGGAACTCCCGCCCATTGACGACGTATTTGTATCCGTGGAGCCAACGCCGGACGCGTACCGGAGGCATGGACGTGAGACGGCTAGCCTCGCCCACGGTGTACAGCCCTACTCCAAACAATCCCGCTTCCAGCATTTCTGATCTCATCGGCCAGACTATACTCCTTCCGGGCGCAAGCGGGAAAGCCCGTTTCACTTCGGCGCCAGCCGCGCCGCGCCGTCGAGGCGGATCGATTCGCCGTTCAGGTAGCCGTTCTCGCAGATGCAGCGGACGAGATCGGCGTATTCGCCGGGCGCGCCGAGGCGCGGGGGGAAAGGCACGCTCGCCGCGAGCGAGGCGCGGTAGTCCGGCGCGATCCGGTCGAACATGGGCGTCCAGAAGATGCCCGGCTGGATCGTCATGACCCGGATTCCGAAGCCCATCAGGTCGCGCGCGAGCGGCAGGGTCAGCCCGAGCACCCCCGCCTTGGAGGCCGAATAGGCCGCTTGGCCGATCTGGCCGTCGGTCGCCGCGACGGAGGAGGTCAGGACAACGATTCCGCGCTCGCCGTCCTCGTTGAGCGGCGCCTCGCCGGCCATGGAAGCCGCGCTCCTGGCGATCATGTTGAAGGTCCCGACGAGGTTGACCTCGATCACCTTGCGGAAGGAGGCGAGGTCGTGCGCCCGCAAGGCGCCGCTGTCGCGCTCCT
>JACCSN010000391.1 GCA_013812985.1 Hyphomicrobiales bacterium
CCGTCGCACGCTGCGGACCTTCAGAGCCGAAGCCCACGCCGATTGGCAGGCCGCAACAGCGGCATGATCGCGACCGTGCCCGGGACGCTTCCACATGTCGCGAGCCGAGTTGCCGTGACAATGCCCTCTGCCGTGTTTATGTCGGCGACTGTGAAACGGGCGCCGAGCACGAACCCACCACCACGCAAACTCGCGTCTAAAACGCCAAGAGGACCTCTCAGGGCGGCGATGGCGGCGTCAACCAGCCTTGCTCGGCGCCAATTGCACTGTAAATAAACTCTCATCAAGGTTCATGATCGGCGCTACGCCCGGGACGCCGGGGATTGTCTTGAACGCTCAGCCCGCAAATGCGCAGTAAATTTGAGTGTCGATCATCCGGGCCCGACCTGAACTGTTTCCGCCGCGGTCCACAGCCGGGCTTCCTTCGGCATCGGCGGATAGCCTTTCACCGTCGGAGTGGCGCCCTCGATGTCGAGCAGGAACTTCTGGCTCGGGCCAGCCCGTTCGGCGAGCTCGGGCGTCAGATGCTCGCGCTCGTTCAGCTGCTGCGGCAGGTCGCGGCGGCCGATGGCGAGATGCAGGAGCCGGCGGGCGCGGCCGGTTTCGTTCTTGGTGCCGCCGTGCCAGATATGGCCGTTGATGACGGCGACCGATCCGGCCTTGGCGACGACCTTGATCTCCTTGGGATGCGGCGCCATCGGATCCTTCGGCATGATCGCCTCGTCCTCCGGCCGCACCTCGACTGCCTTCACCTCCGCCATGTTCACGTCCGGTACGTTGATCGGCACCCATTTGTGCGAGCCGGGAACGAGGCGCGTGGCGCCGTTCGTCTCGTCCATGTCGTCGAGCACGACCATGGAGTTCACCACCCGCCAATCAGTCGGCGAGACGCGCGGCACGTCGGAGTGGAGCATCTGCTGCCCCTGCCCTTGCGACGGATTGCGGGCGTTCAGCGAATAAACGCGGATCTCGCCGAGCAGATAGGCGGCCGCGGCGAGCGTCGGCGCGCAGGCGAGCAGCCGGTCAAAGGCGGGCGACTTGTTGAAAAGGTTGGAGAGCCGCGGCGCGCCCGGTTCGATGTGGACTTCATGGCCGCCAAACTCCCCCTCGATGTCGCTCAGCCGGTCAATCTCGGAGCGCATCTCCGCCACCTCCTCCAGGCTGAAGACGTTCTCGACGACGAAATAGCCGTCCTCGTCAAGCTTGCGGCGCTGCTCCGCCGTGAGGCTGTCCGGCGTGATGCCGAGCCGGGCCAAGGCTTCCTGGGTGTTCATCTGTCGGTTCCTCCTGTTTGTCTTCTTTGGCAACAAAAGCTTACCGCGAGGATGGGCGCCGTTCAACATCGCTCGCAGGCATCGCTGTAGAACTTGAGCACACGCCGCACGGCGGCGATCCGCAGGTCCTTCGATGTCGCGCTTACCGCCCCCGCCATCACGGCGGGGTAAAGCGCCCCCAGGTACTGGCTGATCAGCGGCTCCGGTATCGTGCGTCCGCCGAGGCGAGCCGAAAGCCGGTCCACCGCGGCCTGAGCCTCGGGATGCGGCCAGTAATAGCGGATGCGGTCGCTGTAGCTGAAATGCCGCTGGATTCGGAGCCCGTTCGCATCGCCATGGTAGTGCTTCCGCCAGCTTTCGGGCTCCCGAAGCATGAGGCACTCCATGACGTCCGGCAGGCTTTCCCCGCTGTCGGCCGGGTTGAGCGCTCGGGCGATCTGGTCCAGCCCGTAAAGCGCCTCGCGCAGCGCGAAGGTCAGCCACGGTCCGACCTTCAGGATCGCAAAGCCGTCCCTGACAAGCGCGGCAAGCGCGTTCGCCGGCTGGTAATCGGTCGAATGCGCCTCGAAGACGAATTGCGGCGTCTCCAGGAGCACCGCGCTGAGCGCCAGCGCCTTCGCCGGCTGATACGCGATCACATCGGCGTTGCCGAACTCGACGCCCGGCTGGACGACAAGCCCGATCACACGCTCAAACGCGTCGGCAAGGCCGTTGGTGCCGAACACCGCTCGATGCGTCGCGATCGTCTCGAGGGCCGCGGCGGGAGATGTTGCGACAAGTCCGTCGAGATCGTGCAGCGCGCCGCCCGGCGTCGGCACCTCCGTACCGATAATGTAGACCGGCGGCTGCACCCCTGCCTCTTTGGCGGCGCGCTCGGCGACGCGGGCGAGGCGCGCGGCGCGGGCCGCCGTCTCGCGATCCTCCAGCGCCTCAGGCTCGCCGGCGCAGCCCATGCTGGCGTCGAGATGGAGCTTCGTGAAGCCGGCGCGGACATACGCCGCGACCATGGCTTCCGCCTTGGCGAGCGCCGCCTCCACCGGCAAGTGCCGCCACGGATTGGGCCCGAGATGGTCGCCGCCGAGGATGAGCCGTCCGGCGTCGAAGCCTTCTTGTTCCGCGATGCCCTCGACGAAGGCGCGGAACGCGGCCGGATTCATCCCGGTGTAGCCGCCGTCCTGATTGACCTGGTTGCAGGTGGCTTCGATGAGGACGGGGCCCTCCGAATCACGATAGTGCGCGCAGGTCGCGGCGATGACCGTGGGATGCGCCGAACAGACGGAAACGATGCCGGCCGCCCGTTTTTCGCGCCGCGCTTGCGCCAGGCTGAACAGGGCGGCGCTCAATCCTCAGACTCCCGCGCGCTCGGCCCGAAAGGCGTCAAGCTCGGCGAAGGTCGAGGTTCCTTCCATCGGGCCGGTCAGCGTGACGTTGCGGGCGCCGGCGGCATTGGCGTAGCCGAGCGCCTCGGCGACCGGCATGCCGTTGCGGCGGCAGACGATGAAGGTCGCCCCGAAGACGTCGCCCGCCCCCGTCGGATCGACCTCGTCGACGGGAACGCTCGCCACGCGAGTCTCGCCCGACTTGTCGAAATACGACGCACCCGCCGCGCCCCGTTTCAGGACGACGGCTTCGACGCCCACCGCCAGGATGCGGTCCACCGCCTTCGCTTCCCCGCTCGCCTCGGCGAACATCAAGAGCTCGTCGCCGGAGGGGAGGAACAGGTCGGCGTTCGCCAGCACCGTCCTTAGCGCCTCGCCGATTTGGGGATTGCGCAGCATTTCCTTGCGGACGTTCGGGTCGAAGGAGACGGAGCCGCCGCGCGCTTTCACCCCGCCGATCGCCTCGCCGATCCAACCGACGACCGAGGGGATCGATAAGGAGGTGCCCATGACATGGAGATGCGCGGTGCGCGCCAGCACGGCGGCTGCCGCCGGGCTCGGGCCGATGCGCGAATTGGCGGAGTGCCGGATGTTGTAGACGAAGTCGCGCGACCCGTCGCGCCGGTAGCGGACGAAGGCGCTCCCGGTGGCGATGTCGCGATGAACGGATACGGCCGAGACATCGACGCCGTCAGCCTTCAAGCGGTCGAGGTTGATCTGGCCGAAATCGTCATCGCCGACGGCCGAGACAATGGCGCTCGGATGACCGAGCTTGCCGACCTGATCGATGAAGATCGCCGGCGCGCCGCTCGGGAACGGGCCAACAAGCGGCTGCGGCTCGCGGAATCCCTCGCCGCGCTCCGTGGCGATGATCTCCACCAGAATCTCGCCGATCGTCGTGATGAGGGACATGACTGCCGCCGGCTCGGCACTCAAGCCGCGAAGAGCCGCACGGGGCGCGCGTGCGGATAGAGAACGCTTTCGTCCACCGAGAACAGCTTCTGGTGGAGCAGCGCCGCGCCGCCCAGCGCCGAGCCTTCCGGCCCGAGCGTCGAAAGCTCGATCGTCGGCATCGGGTAACCTTCGATGAGCTCCCGCCGCATCGCATCCTCCACAAGGGCCGAGACGAACGGGAAGATCGGCGCGACGGAGCCGCCCAGGATGATAAGACCGGGATTGAGCACGTTGGTGATCTGCAGGAGGCCTTTGGCCAGATGCGCGCCCCATTCCGCGGCGGTGCGGAACGCGGCTGCATCGCCGCGATGGAGGGCTGCGAGGAGAGCGTCCAGGCCGGCCGTCGCATCGCCGCATTGGAGCCGATAGCGCGCGACGACGGCGTCCTTGCCGACAAGGCTTTCAAGGTGGCCGGGCTGCTGCCGGCCCGGCGCAAATCCTTTGTCGCCGACGGGGAGCTGGCCGAACTCGCCGGCGACGCCGTGCGAGCCGCGCATCAGCCGGCCCCCCACGACGATGCCGCCGCCGGCGCCGTTGTGGATCAGGAGAAACGCCACGGCATCGGCGCGCTCAGACACGCCGCGATACGTCTCCGCGATGGCGAAGGCGTTAGCGTCGTTCTCGATGAGCAGCGGCACGTCGATGGCGACCGCCCGGCGCAAGAGCGCCTCCAGCGGCACGTCGCGCCAGCCGAGCGTCAGGGCGTTGCGGACGATGCCGCCTCTCGCGAGCAGCGCCGGGATCGTGACGCAGAGGCCGCGGATGCGTTCCGGCGCGCGCAGCGCGGCGACCACGTCCCGCACCAGCTCGGCCAATCTGGCGATGCTCGCCTCGGGCGTCGCATCGCCGGCGGCGAACGCGACGGAACCGCGCCGGATCTCGCGCGCGGCCATGTCCATGGCCACCACGCACAAGCGGTCGACGCCAATCTCCGCGCCGAGAAAGGTCGCGCCGTCGGGATCGAGCTCGACGACGATGCCGGGCCGGCCGCTTCGCGCCTCGGCGAGGGAGCGCGCGGCGTCCCGCCGCTCGACAACGAGGCCGTCAGCCGCGAGGTTCGCGACGATGTTGCCGGTGGTGGAGCGATTGAGCCCGAGGACGCGGGCCAGCTCCGCCCGGCTCGTGCCGCCGCGGCGGAACAGCACGTTCAGCGCGCGTATCTCGTTCAGGTATCGGACGGAACGGGGGGTGGCCAAATCGCGGCTTTCCGGGCGAGCCGGACGGGACGGCGGAGCGCCGCCTCGTCCGTCATTCAGTTCGCGCTGCTCTATTGCGTCTTGCGCATGCTGAGAAGCGCGTCGACGTTCTCCGTCGTCACCGGCACCCACGGCACCTGATAGTGCTGGTCCTTGCCGCCGTTCCAGGCGAGCGTGCCGCCGTTCACGTCCCACACCGCCGCGCGCGGCTTGTAGCTGTCGCCAATCACCCGCACGAGCGCCAGGTCGATGGCGCCTTTGGCCTGCGCGTCGGCGTCCTGCAGCGTCGACATCATCTCGCCCCGCTTGACGGCGAGCAGCGCGTCGGTGACGCCATCGACCCCGGCGACCGGGATCTTCGTGATGTCGGCGCCCGACGCCTTGACGGCTTCCATGGCGCCGATCGCCTCCTCGTCATTGTGCGCGATGATGCCGTTGATCTGGCCCGCGTGAGCGGTGAGCCAGTTCTCGGTGAGCGACATGGCTTCGGCCCGGGTCCAGTTGGCTGTCTTCTGCTCCAGGACCTTCACGTCGGGATACTGCTTCAAGGTCTCCTCGACGCCCTGGCCGCGCTGCACTTGCGCGGATTGCCCGATCATGCCCTCGATGATGACGACGTTGCCCTTGCCGCCCATCTTCTCGACGACAGACTTCGCCAGCAGCTTGCCGGCCTCGACGTCGTCGGAATTGATGTAGGAATCGTAGAGGCTGGTGTCGGCGACGAGCGTGTTGGAGCCGATCATCGGGATGCCGGCCTCCTTCGCCCGCTTCACGGGGTCAACGCCGGCGTTGATGTCGACGGGGATGAAGATGATCGCGTCGTATTTCTCCGTGATCGCCGTGTCGAACTGGTTCGACTGGTTGAGCGGATCCATGCGGCCGTCGAAGATCGTCAGCGTCGCCGTGCCGTCGGCAAGCGCCGGGTGGGCGTTGGCGGCGTTCGCCCAGAGCACGTTGTACTCGGTGTCGAGGCTCTGAACGACCGCGGCGATGCGGGCCGGCTCGGCGGCTGCCGGTCCGGCGGCGAAGCCGGTCGCGGCCAAGCTCGCTCCGGCGAGCGCCGAAAGCGCGACCCGCCTTGTGATGCTTCTCAATGCCATTGTCCTATCCTCCCGGTTGGGTTGTTGCTGCTCTTTGCCGGGCAAAACGCCCGGATCCTCACGGATTGCGGTGTCGGGACCGGTCGATCAGGACGGCGAGCACGATGATCGATCCCTTGATGATCTGCTGGTAGTACGAAGACACGCCCATCAGATCGAGGCCGTTGGAGATGATCCCGATGATGAGCGTGCCGACGAGCGTATAGGCGACCGAGCCGACGCCGCCGGTGAGGCTGGTGCCGCCGATCACCACGGCGGCGATGGCGTCGAGCTCGTAGCCGAGGCCGGCCTGAGGCAGGGCGGCGGTGGTGCGGGCAGTAAGGATCATGCCGGCGAGGCCGGCGAGCGCGCCCATGATCAGATAGGCCGAGAAGATGACGAGGCGCGTGTTGATGCCGCTCGTCTTGGCGCTGCGGACATTGCCGCCGACGGCGTAGATCCAGCGGCCGTAGACGGTGAAGCGCAGCACTACCCAGGCGATGACGAACACGATCGCGAAGATGATCACCGGCACCGGGATGCCGGCGAGGAAGCCCTGGCCGAGGAAGCGGAACTCCGGACTGAGATTGGGGATCGGGCGGCCGTCCGAATAAAGCAGGGTTGCGCCGCGGGCGACCGACAGCATGCCGAGCG
>JACCSN010000392.1 GCA_013812985.1 Hyphomicrobiales bacterium
CAGCCGACCAGTCCCTCCACCTTGCCCTTGTCGTTGCCCTTGCCGGGGCGCCCGAACCGGTCGGCGAACAGGTAGTGCGACTGCAGCTCGCTGAACACCCGCGTCCGTTGCCGCGCTCCGTCGCCCAAAATCCGGGCTACGGCAAGCTTGGTGTTGTCATACAAAATCGACTTCGGCACGCTGCCAAAAAAGCCGAACGCCGCCGTGTGGCCCGCACAGAACGCTTCCGACGTCTCCGCCGGATAGGCCTGGACAAAGCAGGCGTCGCTGTGCGGCAGGTCCATGGCGAAGAAGTGGATCTTGCGTTCCACACCGCCGATCTCCGCTAGCGCCTCGCCGAAGTCGACCTGCGCATGCCCTGGATCATGGCGCAGCGGGACAAATACCTCGCGTTGCCGTAGCCGGAGCTCGTGCACATAGTCCTTCACAATCGTCAGACCGCCGCCGTAGCCGTGATCGTCCCGAAGCCGCTCAAAGATCCGCTTCGAGGTGTGCCGCTGCTTCGCCTGACGGCTCTTATCCTCATCCAGGATCCGGTCGATGAGCCCGATGAACGGGTCCAGCTTCGGTCGCGCCGGCGGCTTCTTCCGCCGATACCCAGGCGGCACCGAGAACACCATCATCTTGGCTACCGTCCGAGGGTCGATCCCAAATCGTCGCGCCGCCTCACGATGGCTTAACTCTCGATCTGATCCGCATAGCGCACCCGTCCATAGAACTCCACGCCCTTCATCCCCCGCCCTCCGCAAACCGCAAAGAGCTATCCGCCGCCGGATTTTTGCTCCGGCGCAACCGGACATTCCGGCCGACACGGAAACAATCGTAGCCCATCGCGAAGGATGCTCCGTCTCGTGATCCAGCACCATCCGCACCGCTCGGGTACGAACCTCAGGCGAAAACTTGTTCGTTGTCTTCCTCGTCATGGCTCCACCTTCTCAGGAGTTGGAGCCTCCGGCAAACCCGGAGCGGTTCAAAGTTTGCGTGCGCGGCCGCTTTAATCCGCTGTTTCAGCCTTTTTCAAAAGCCTGCCAAATGCGTTCAGTTGCGGGCTCTTCAAGCCCGATCCTGCGCTCGAAGCCCTGCAGGATGCACTCGCGCCGGATGACACCGCTCACCAATGCATTTCCAACGTGCCGGTGCTCGGGCTGCTGGCATTGACGTCCTGTGCACGCCAGATTAAGTGCGGCCGTGACGATATCCACGTCAATAGAGGCGCGGCAGCCGAGGATTCGCGCCAATCCCCCTCGTTCGTTTCAACCCAGGATCGCGATTCATGTTTGCTGCGCTCGGAACATTGTCATTGGAGGCCTTCATACAGCAGAAGAAACGAGACGACAATTTATGGATGTTTCTCCATGTGCCAAAGACCGCGGGGTCATCTTTTGGAAGCGAGCTTGCGAGAGCGAGGCAACCGTATCGAAACATCCATGTGGATTTTACAGACGCGAGTGTTCCCATTCGGAAGCAAATGGATTTAGCTGTTCAGAAATTCATCGGTGAGCTGGACGAGAGAACCTTCCGGTCGTGTTCAGGCCATTTTAGGATCAGCCACGCCGACGCAATCGCCCGAAAATGCCCCAACAGCGATCTGGTCACATTCTTGCGGCATCCCGTCGACCGGGTCATCTCCAATTACCGTTATGCCCGGACACCCGCACATCCTTATCACAAGGAGTTTCGGGAGCGGTTTCCTGATCTTGAGTCTTATGTCGATATGCCCGGCAGGCAGAACACGATGTTTCAGTTCCTTATCAGAGACCAGGCAGCCACAATCCCCAAAGCGATCGCATACTTAGACGAGCGTTACGCATTCATCGGTCTTGTCGAGATGTATTCAATGTCGTTCAACGTGATCTTCCGTCTTTTTGGTGAGAATAGGCTTCCAACCTTCCACACGAGGCGCACCCTGGCGACTGCCGAAAACGCGGTTATGGTGACGCCAGAAGTTCGGAGAATAATCAGCGAGCTTAACTGGAAGGATGTCGCCCTCTATGAGCACGTGCGGGAGCGCCTCGCACGCAAGCACGATGAATGGGAAAGGTTCAACACCATACGCCTGAAGTGAGCCAGGGCCCGCGCAGCCAGCTGGGAGCTTTATTGAATGGGGAAGTGGCTAGGGCGGCGGCTAAGCCGGGCTCGCGGAGCTAGCGGCTGGTGTTGGCGAGCGCATTCGATCGTCATCAACTCCAAGGTGGCCCCTGATTGCGGGGCCTCCTTGGCCAGCGCCATCGGTTCTCCGAAGCCCCGGGGCGGCGCAGTCACTCTGCCGCCGTTGCAAGTCGCTTCAGGCGCTCCAGGCCATCGCGCGCGTACTTTCCTGGCCGACCTGTCTTTGGCCCGGGCACCTTGGTCATGCACTCCACGCAAGTTTCCGACGACGAGGAAACCAGCTTCGAATTTGACAATCCCTGCTCCCCATTTCGTCGGTGGCCCCTAAAAGCATCGGCGTGGGGCTGCATGTTGCCACTAGCCAAGCGATTGGATACTGAAGTGACATTCCGAGTCGTTAGCGGAAAGCCGCCCTTGTCGAGAATCCAAGCACTCAGGCTCGGTACCCTTACTCGGCTCTTGGAGCATTTCGAATCTGAAGGAGCCTTTAACAGGGCCACCTTCGTTTCTGAGTTATTGGGCTTTATCTACTTTGTCCAACCAGTCGCCGGTTGCACGACTATCAAGCTGAACATCAACTTTTGGGAGGCGGCCGCGCAAGGTGTTCGATTCACGATCGATGGCCCCGAGGACATTCACAATCGGAAGCTTAGCCCTCTAAAGATGCCCCGAGCGGTCGGGTACCGCCGGTTCATAGGCATGCTTGCCAGCAGGGATGTGCTCAAGTTCACATCGTGGCGCCATCCTCGCGACCGACTAATCTCGGCATACCTGAAGAAGGTGCGCAGGCGCTCCAACGCATGTCAGGCTCTCATGGCGGAATTTCCGGGTTTCGACAATAGGAGATTTACAGAATTTGTTTCTCTTATCGCGAACGAAAGACGAGCTCTTCTGTTAAACTCGCATTGGCGTCCCCAAGCTATAAACGTGCCTGTAGATATCGTTGAAATTGATCGGGTGCTCTTGCTTGACAGCCTTAAGGACGATCTAGGTGATTTGTCTCGGGCGCTTTTAGGAAAACGTATTCCAGTTCTTGACAGCCGTGACTATCACAAGGCAAATCAGTCTAATCGCGAGAGCGCGTCCGATCTTCTAGAAATGATGAAGTGTTATGACTCGGGCGCCGCCCATCTTTTTGAAAGGGACTTGATCTATTTTGAACAATCCGTCGCCGCCAGATTCTAGCGAGCATGCTGGTTGAAGGACCCGATCCGCTTCTGCGATCCCGGCCCATCACACCCAGGCCGGTTATGCGGTCCCGCTCAAGTCGAACATCCAGCCCCACATCGATCGCAATGCGGGCCTGATGAAGAAATACGGCTTCGTTCAGTGACGGACTTCGGGCGCTACGCAGACACCACGGAGGTGCGACAAAGACGTGGAACGGTGGAGGTCACTTTGACCCAGAACGGTTGCAACTAGACCAGGGCAGCAGGATCGAGCTTAGAGAGCTGACTGGGCGGCACCATCCAGCAGACAGGCACCTGGAGCGCCATTCCACTGGCTGCGGGGGCATTGTCACGGCAACTCGGCTCGCGACATGTGGAAGCGTCCCGGGCACGGTCGCGATCATGCCGCTGTTGCGGCCTGCCAATCGGCGTGGGCTTCGGCTCTGAAGGTCCGCAGCGTGCGACGG
>JACCSN010000393.1 GCA_013812985.1 Hyphomicrobiales bacterium
GAGGAGCGCGTCCACATGACCAGGCTCCGCCAGACCATCGCCCGGCGCCTGAAGGAGGCGCAGAACCAGGCCGCCATGCTCACCACGTTCAACGACGTGGACATGAGCGCGGTGATGGAGCTGAGAACAAGCTACAAGGACCTGTTCGAGAAGAAGCACGGCGTCCGACTCGGCTTCATGGGCTTCTTCGTCAAGGCCTGCGTGCAGGCTCTGAAGGACATCCCGGCCGTCAACGCCGAGATCGACGGGCAGGATTTCGTCTACAAGAACTACTACCACATCGGCGTGGCGGTCGGCACCGAGAAGGGCCTGGTCGTGCCGGTCATCCGCGACGCCCAGGACATGGGGATCGCCGATGTGGAGAAAGCGGTCAACGACTTCGGCAAGCGCGCCCGCGACGGCCAGCTGAAGCTTGAGGAGATGCAGGGCGGCACGTTCACGATCTCCAACGGCGGCGTCTACGGCTCGCTCATGTCGACGCCGATCCTCAACGCACCGCAATCCGGCATCCTCGGCATGCACCGTATCGAGGAGCGGCCGGTGGCGCGGGGCGGCCAAATCGTGGTCAAGCCGATGATGTATCTGGCGCTATCCTACGACCACCGGGTCGTCGACGGCAAGGAGGCCGTGACGTTCCTGGTGCGGGTCAAGGAGGCGATCGAAGATCCGCAGCGGCTGGTGCTGGATTTGTGACCCTTGACCGCTTTTCCGAATGACTACTATCGCGGTTGTCGACGGCATCAGGATCGCAATTTACGTGAATGACCATCCGCCTCCGCGTTTTCACGCCGAGTTTGCGGAATTCGAAGCTCTGATCTCGATCGCGACCTGTAATATTATTGAAGGGTCGATGCCGCGCGCAAACTCAGGATCATCCAGAGGTGGTTTAGGCCACGGCAGGAACAGCTGGCATTCCTGTGGACGGAGATTCAGGCACACAGAAAGCCGGGAGGGCCAATATGATGAGGAGTTTCGCGATTACGGGCGTCGAGGCTGTTCGCTATCCGGTGCTTCGCGTTGTTTTTGAAGATGGGTTAGCCGGCGAGTTGGACATGAGCTAAAACATCGCCACAGGCGAGATGTTTGCCCCCCCTCAAAGACCCAGCATACTTCAAGAATGTCGCGGTCGCGCCGGATGGCCATTCTTTCGGTTGGAATTTGGATGAGCTTTATGCGGAGATTGACCTCTGCGCCGATGCCACACGATACATCATTGAGGCTCAGATTGTCTTTGAGATGTCCGAGCGTTTTCGGCGACGCCAATCGGCCGCCGAGTGAAGGTGCTTCGCCCAGCCACCATCGCGCCGAACCTTCTGCTGCCGACTTGAAACTCTTCCGAGTTGGCCCCAAGGCCCCCGCCGCGGTGCAGAAGCTGTTGACGGCCCGCCGCCGGACCCTTTCGTTTAATCGTCATTCGGCATCGTGATGCTTTGCGGGCTCAATGTGCTATGGTGATGAGATGAGCGACGACAGGGTCAGCCTGGAATTCCTGGGCGAGCAAATGCTGCGGATGCAGGCCGATCTGCGCGGGGTCCGTTCCGAGCAGGTCAAGCTTGAAAGCGAGCAGACCAGCATGCGTGCCGATTTCAGGCGGCTGGAGGGAAAGGTGGACGGTCTCGACGCCAAGGTGGACAGGCACCATTCGGCAAACCAGGCCGAGTTCAAGCAGATGCGGGAGACAATGGCGCTGAACCTGGAGGTGATGCTCGCAGCCTTCAATTCCCGCCGTGAAGGCTCATGAGCGCGCGCGACAAGTTCACGCCGATCTCGCCGGACGAGGATCCAAGGGCGTTTTGGCTGCGGGGACAGGCGGATATCGACCGGCGAGAGGCGGCCAGAATAGGGCTCGCCCAAAGTTCGTCGGACCGCCGAGGCATTTCCTTCGATGCTCATATCGAGCTTCATAATTTGTACCGTGATGTGGTTCTCCTCGCGATTGAGCAGTCGAGATCTCCTGTGCCATCGCGGTCGCCTGATTAGCCATGCCCCAATACGATGTGATCATCATCGGCTCCGGCCCCGGCGGCTATGTCTGCGCCATCCGCGCGGCGCAGCTCGGGCTCAAGGTGGCCGTGGTCGAGAAGCGCGCCACCTATGGCGGCACTTGCCTGAACATCGGCTGCATCCCATCGAAGGCGCTCCTGCATGCGTCCGAGATGTTCCGCGAGGCGGGGCACGGACTGGCGGCGCTGGGCGTGAAGGTCGGCGCGCCGGAACTCGATCTCGCCGCCATGATGGCCCACAAGGACGCCACGGTGAAATCCAACGTCGATGGCGTGGCCTTCCTGTTCAAGAAGAACAAGATCGACGCCTTTCAGGGAGTTGGGCGGATCGTCTCGCCCGGCCAGGTCGAGGTGACCGCCGAGGGGGGCGGCGGCAAGCAGACGATCGAGACAAAGGCGATCGTGATCGCGACCGGCTCCGATTCGACGCCGCTGCCGGGAGTCGAGATCGATGAGAAGCGAATCGTTACCTCGACGGGTGGGCTTGAGCTGACGAGCGTGCCGAAGCGGCTGCTGGTCGTCGGCGCCGGCGTGATCGGGCTGGAGATCGGCTCCGTCTGGCGGCGGCTTGGCTCGGAGGTGACCGTCGTCGAGTTCCTCGACCGCATCCTCCCCGGTATGGATGGCGAGGTCGCGAAGCAGAGCCAGCGCATCTTCGCCAAGCAAGGCTTCAGCTTCCGGCTCGGCTCCAAGGTGACCGGCGTGGCGGCGGGCGAGGATGGGCTCGATGTGAGCATCGCGCCCGCGAAGGGGGAGGGCGAGGCCGAACTGCTCCAGGCAGATAAAGTGCTCGTCGCCATCGGACGGCGACCCTTCACGGAGGGCCTGGGGCTTGCCGAAGCCGGCGTCGAGCTGGACGAGCGGGGCCGGGTCAGCGTCGACCCGCATTTCCGAACCAACGTGGAGGGCATCTATGCGATCG
>JACCSN010000428.1 GCA_013812985.1 Hyphomicrobiales bacterium
CATCCATGGCGGTCACAGGCACGACTGTTGTGACGATAGAACTCCCCTGACTTTTTGGTCGATGTGTTCAGTGCAGTTCCACAAGTTCCGCACCGGGCGTATCCACCTCGAAGAAGTGTTGCTTCGGGATTTCGATTGTTCCGAACGGCCTGCTCTCGGTTGCGGACCAACAACTGCTGCACGCCGTCAAATACTGTCGGGGTAACCAAAGGAGGGATCGTTCCGACAGGTAATGCAACATGCTCAACTTCTGGTCTGACCAGAATTCGCAACTTACCACCTTTGATCTTCTCGCTGCCATAGCGCCACGCGACGGCCTCACCAGTGTAGGCTCGACGCTTGAGCAGCGTATAGATCGTGGAAGAACTCCATCGATCGCCGCCCGTCGCAGTTGGGATACTCTCCGCCGTGAGCTGGAGGGCAATGCCACGAATGGTGTTGCCTTGAATGACCTCCTGGAAAATCCTCTGCACGACGGGGCCATCGATCGGGTCGATGTCAAGCGCGGCCCTGTTGGCATCACGCCACCTATAGCCATATGGGGCTGCTTTCCCCGGAAGCAGTTTCCCAGCTTGGGCCCGGGCTCGACGTCCCCGGACGGTCCGCTCAGCAATCTTGAGCCGCTCCACCTCCGCGACAAAGCCCCGAACTGACTGCAGGAGCCTCCCTTCCGGCGTGTCCTCGAGCCGCTCGGTTACGAACTCGATCGCCACCCCGGCGTAATCGGCCTCCGAGAGGATCACCCCGAGGTGCGCTTGGTTGCGGGTCAGCCGGTCCAGCGCGTGCGCGACGACAACATCGACCTCGCGCCGCCGGATGGCTTCCCGAAGCTTGCCTAACTGGGGACGATCGAAGAGCTCTGCCCCAGTGAAGACTTCCCTATACATGTCGATTACGTTCCATCCGTGCTCAGCGACGAAGGCGCGGCAGGCGGCCTCCTGCGTCTCCAGACTGGATCCATCTTCCTGACTCGCGGTACTGACGCGACAGTAAATGGCAACGCGCTTGGATCGATTGGATTGAGCGACCATGCGAGACTTCCTCCGGTGCATTCGGTGCTGATTCCACCGGATGCGCTCCGCCGCCTAGGAGGCACCTAGGCGGCGACTTTTCCCTCGAGATCCGTCACGGCCAGACGAAACTCGTCGATTTCCTTCCAGTCGACCTCCAGCGCATCGGCAATGCGACGCATCGTGAGCAGTCGTGGCTGGCGTTCCCCTCTCTCGGCATTAGCGATCGTCCGCTCCGCAACTTCCGCCCGCCGCGCCAGTTCGCGTTGGCTCCATAAGCGACGAATTCGATGTTCCTGCAACGTCGCCACCAAGGCACCCCCTTTCTCATAGGCAATAGAGAGCAATTATACCGCATCTTCCTGTAACTACATGCAGGAGTTTTGACGCGTGCCACGCCAGGAAGAGCCCCGGATGGTGTCTGCCATGCCCTGCTGAATTCACCTGCGATCTCATCAACCTAAGGTCTATGGTACCTGGCCTCTCGGGCCTTGCGACTGATGTCGTTGGGATCTCTGTCCACCCCTTTTCTGAACCTGACGGATCAGATATGATGGTCGTGAATAGAAAGAACATATGTACTAATTTTCCTTTCTTTGGAGCGAACGGCTGTGGGTCACACCGAGCTCGGCTACCTTCCCAAGTCAGCACGCTGGCAGGTTGTCGCAACCCTGCTTGCTCAGCCCCATCTCGACGCTCCGGCGGTTGCAATCGCCACCGCGAACGCTGCGCAGGATCGCCTTAAACAGCTCCGCGGTGACCCCTCGCTCGCCTACTGCTTCTGGCTCCTGGTTCGGCTGGCCGAAGCTGCCCGTAGTCCTGACTTCGTCGCGGATGCCGCTCGACTTGGGATCGCGGTGCGTTCCGATGACGCTGCGCTCACAATCATTGCTCGCGCCGCTGACCGGACCCGCGTTGAGCTTAACCGCTATCCGAAGTCAGGGCCGTTTGGAGAGATCGCGTCCCTTGCGCTGCGTCGTGCCCTGACTGAGACAGTGGGCACGGAGAGCCGATCGCTCTTCGACTCGTCGCTGGAAGACCTTGAGCGAGCGTTCCGTCGCTACTCCTCTCCGGCCCAATTTGGGACGCTGGCCAAGCGCTTCTTCGGTGATTTCTACGGCCGCACGCTGCGCTTCTACGTTGAGCGGGAGTTGCAGAACCGGATCGGCAACGAGGGGTTGCCCACCATCACCGCGGCGAACACCTTTGCCGATGCCCTCGATCTGCATGCCCGGGAAACGGCGCGCATCGTCGAGGGCTTTGCCGCCGACTGGTACGACAAACACCATTGGGAGGCGGGTGGGGCGATCAGCCGCGACGAGGCGCAGGGATTTGTTGCTCATGCGCTGACCAAGCTCCGCAAGGAGCTGCTGGCAGACGCACGATGAGCGTCCTCGATGAAACAGATATCACCCGTGCCCTCGTGGTATGCGACGGGGCGCCAGTGCCTTCTGACTTCCGTGACCGTGGTTGGAACCCAGTGCCGGTACGTTCGCACGGGCCAGATGGGGAGCTGAACTTGCGTGCTGATGGCCTGGGAACGAGGTTCATTGGGCGCCTCGACGCACGGGCCAACGACCTGGTGCGCATTGGCGCCTATGCGTTTGCCGCAGATCAACTCATCTCCCGAGGCGGCAAAGGAGATCCCAACCGTCGTCGGTGGCGCCGCGAGCTGGCGGTGTGTATCCCGGTCACCGACCCGAGTTTCTGGTCCGATGAGGACACCACGGTCGCGCTGGCTGAAGCCCTCGGGTTTGGAACAGAGGACCGGTGGGAGTTCGCGTTCTCGCCTGCCCCTACAGAAGACCGGCATCTGCAATTGGCCCTCGATGTCGATGCGCGGACGATGCTGGCCGATCCTGATTGCGTCGCCCTGCTGTCGGGAGGCGTCGACAGCCTCTGCGCGACGATCGAGGCCGTGGCTGCTAAGCATCGGCGACCCGTACTGGTGAGCCATCGCACCTCCCCACCGGTTGCCGGTCCCCAACAGCGACTGGTTGCCGGCCTCGAAGCGCAGTTCCCGGCATGGTCGTTCCCACACCTCAGCTTTTGGATCCACCAACGTGGGAAGGAAGCCGTCGAGCGGACCCGGCGGACGCGGGGATTTCTGGTGGCCGCACTCGGCAGCGCCGTCGCTGGCCAAGTCGGCCTGCCCACGGTGCTCCTGCCGGATAATGGCTACGTCAGTATCAATCCTCCCGTCAATGCTCAGTTGGTCGGAGCGCTCAATAGTCGCGGCACGCACCCCACGTTTCTGCGTCTGGTCAATCACCTGCTGGACTTGGTGTTCCCCGACGGGGTCCAGCTGGAGAATCCCCTGGAGTATCGAACTCGTGCTGAAGCGTTGACACTGCTCGTCGAGCACGGTTGCGAACAGTTGCTGAGTGATACTCGGTCTTGCTCCCACAGCCGACAGCTCGCGGACAAATCGCACTGTGGAGTGTGCTCGCAATGTGTGGATCGCCGGTTCGCGACGGTAGCGGCCGGGTTGGAGGCGTTCGATCCCCCGGATCGGTATGGAGTCGATATTTTCACTGACCCACTCGGAGAAGGTGACCCGCGGGTCTTTGCGACATCCTATATAGGACACGCCCAGCGGGTCGACAAGCTGGCCCCGGAGGATTTGTTCTTCGAGTTTCCGGAGCTGAATGCATGTATCGACTTGGAAGGGCGCGGTGTTGCGGTCTCCGCAGCATCTCTGGCGGATATGCTCAAGCGGCATGCGGATGAAGTCCTGGGTGTGATTGGCACGATGATCAG
>JACCSN010000436.1 GCA_013812985.1 Hyphomicrobiales bacterium
GCATTGACGCTCGAAAGGGAGCTCGCGGACGACCTCGTTGCAGAGCGCCAGCTTCATCGGCTGCCCGGGCGCGGCATTTGGGACCGGCTGAACAGCTTTGTGCGCAACCGCCCCATCCCGGCGCTGATGGCGGGGACGTTCGAAACGAACGTGTAGAGGACGAGGAGCGCAAGGATGGCGCTGAGCGGGCGCGTCAGGAAGGGCAGGACGTCGCCGTCGCTCAGCACGAGCCCGCGGCGCAGGTTCTTGTCCAGGATGTCGCCGAGAACCAGTCCGAGCACGAAGGGTGCGATCGGGTAGCCGAAGCGGCGCAGGATGAAGGCGAGCGTGCCGAAGCCGAGCATCACCCAGACGTCGAACAGACGCGACGAGATCGAATAGGAGCCGATCGTGCAGAGCACGAAGATGATCGGCATCATGATCGTGCGTGGAATCTGCAGGACGAGGAGGAGCGGCTTGATGAAGAACAGGCCGAAAAAGAGGATCGACAAGGTGGCGAGCAGCAGCATCGCCACGACCTCGTAGACGAATGAGGGGTCTTGGACCATGAGCATGGGCCCCGGCTGGACGCCGTGGATGATCATGGCGGCGAGCAGCACGGCGCAGGGCGCGGAGCCGGGAATGGCGAGCGCGAGCGCCGGAATCATGCCGCCCGGCACGGAGGCGTTGTCGCCGGTCTCGGCCGCCATCAGGCCCTCGACCGAGCCCTTGCCGTATTTCTCGGGCTCCTTGCTCAGGCGCCGCGCCGTCGCATAGGACGACCAGGCGCCCATGTCTTCCCCGACCCCCGGCAGGATGCCGATCCAGACGCCGATGATCCCCGAGCGCAGGATGGTGCGCCAATGCACCAATACGTCGCGGATGCGCGGCAGCGCCGAGCCGAATTCCATGATCTTGGGCCGGGACATGCGCTCCGACATGACGGTCAGCACCTCGGAGAAGCCGAACGCGCCGACGAGGACCGGGATAAGCTGGAATCCCCCGGCGAGGTTGGCGTCCCCGAAAGTGAACCGCGGGTAGGCGTAGATGCCGTCCTGGCCGATGCAGGCGACGAACAATCCGAGGAAACCCGCCAGCCAGCCCTTGATCGGCTCCGCCGCCACGACGTTGCCGGACATCACCACGCCCAGGAGCGCCAGCCAGAAGAACTCGAAGGCGCCGAAACTCAGCGCGATCTCGCCGAGAAGCGGCGTGAACAAAGCGAGGCAGACCATCCCGAACAGCGTCCCGAGCACCGATCCGGCGGTGGCTATTCCCATCGCGCGGCCGGCCTGGCCCTGGCGGGCAAGGGCGTAGCCGTCGAGGCATGCGGCCGCATTGGCGGCCGTGCCGGGGATGTTGAGCAGGATCGCGGTGCGGCTGCCGCCGTAGATGGCGCCATTATAGGCGCAGATGAGCACCAGGATGGCGTTCTGCGCGTCCATCTTCAGGGTGAGCGTGGTGAGCAGCGTGACGGCGAGCGTCGCGCTCAGGCCCGGCATGCACCCCATGAGGAGCCCGACCAGGGTGGCTCCGACGCCGAGCGCGAGCGACAGCGGATTCAGAAAGCCGACGATGGCATTGCCGAAGAAGTAGAGGCCCTCAAACATCGCGAGGTCCGGCCCTCATGGCAGCCGGATCAGAAAGAGATCCTGGAAGACGAGCGTCACCGCCGCCGCAACTCCGGCGGCGATCAGCGCGGCGACAATGGCGCGACGGCCGAGGGACCGAGCGGCGATGCGGTCATCGTCTTCCAGCAGCTGCAGGTGAACGAACATGAAGGCGGCCGCGAGCAGCCAGAAGGGCAGCCCGCGCCCGAGCAGCACGCCCGCGAAGGCGATCGACAGCAGCCAGCTCAGCCCAAGGCGCCGCCAATCGATGCCCGGCGCGGCCGCGCTCGCTTCTCCATCCACCGGGATGCCCAGATGACCGGCGGTCTGGAGACCGCTCTGAAGGGCGGGATTTCGGCGCGATATCAGGACCAGACCGAAGCCGATCATGCCCAGACCGAGCATTCCGGGCAGGAGACCCGGCGCGGTGATCGGCGTGACACCCTGGCTTTCCAGGCGATCCATAATCCAGGAGAAATAGGACACGACGGCCCCGAACAGGACCCAGACGAGACCGCCGAGGCGATCGGCCGAAAGAGCACGGCCAAATGGGCCGCGCTTGCCTCCATCCGTTTCGGCGCCGGTGTCACTCATCGGCAAACGATACCAGACATCGAGATCGCAAAGCTCCCCGCCGAATGGTCAATCCGGGCGGGGAGACGGGACGGTCAAGTCTCAGCCCGCGCAACGACGCGCCGAGCGAGCGTCCTCAGGGCCGCGGGATGCCGACGGTCGACGGGTCCACCTTGGCCTTGCCGCCGTCGAAGAGCAGCCAGGCATTGCGGGTCACGGCCGGCTGCACGCGCTCCAGCGCGTCCTCGCCGAAATAGGGCGCGAAGACCGCGCCGCGGCTCGTGGCGTAATCCTTCAGCGCCTGGGAGTTGGCGATCTTGTCCGTCCAGACTTGGTCAAGCGTATCGACCACCTCCTGCGGCACGCCGTTCGGCACGAAGATGCCAAAATAGTTCGGCGCGGCCTGGAATTCCGGGATCCACTGGGTAATCGGCGGGATCGGATCGACGCCCTGAATTTCGAGAGGCTCACTGTTTAAGACGGCCAGCGGCCGGATGCGGCCGCCGCGGATCATCTCCGCCTGTTCCACAGCGAGCTGCGTCGTCACCTGAGTTTCCCCGGCGACCGTTGCAATCACGGCTGGGTTGCCGCCATCATACGTCACATGCTTGTAGTCGAAATCGGCCAAGGCCTTCAGGCCTTCGATGGCGTTATGGCCCGCCGAGTTAAGTCCCGCCGTGGCGACCGAAACCTCGCCGGGTCTGTCCTTCATGGCCTGCAGCAGCTCGCCGAAATCCTTGTAGGGAGCGTCGGCGTTGACGCCCACGACCGAGACGTTGGCCACGTCGAGATAAAGGCGCCAATCCTCGATGGAGGTGTCGAGCATCCCAAGCACCTTGTAGGTGCCCAGATCCTGCGCCGCCCCGGCCGTCCACGTATAGCCATCCTTGGCGGCGTCGAGCGCGTTCTTGCTGCCGATGGAGCCGGAGGCGCCAGGCTGGTTGACCACCACGATCGTCTGCCCGAGCGCGGCCTCGATCTCGCTGGCGGCGATGCGCGTCACCTGGTCCGTGGAGCCTCCGGCCGCCCAGGGCACGATGACGTTGATCGGCCGTTCAGGCTTCCAGGGATAGTCCTGCGCCTCGGCCAGGCCGGCCATGGCGATCATGCCGGCCGCGGCGAGCAGCGTGCTTCGCACGAATGTCTTCTTGAGCATCAAATCCTCCCTTTGCTTCTTGCAACCTTTGGGCCGACTGGCCCTTGCGGGGCTTGCCCCCCAAACCGGCCCAGCTTCATGCCAAGCCGCGAACCGCGAGAAGACGCTTCATCCGGTCCGCCGCGAGGTTCGGGTCCTTTAGCACGCGCGCTTTGTCCGCCAGCCGGAAGAGTTCCGCGAAGTGGATGAGCGAGCGGGCGCTCTCCTGGCCGCCGATCATGACGAAATGATCCTGCAGGCCGTTCAGATAGGCAAGAAAAACCACGCCGGTCTTGTAGAACCGGGTCGGCGCCTTGAAGATGTGCCGCGACAAGGGCACCGTCGGCTCGAGGATGTCGAAGAACTCGTTGTCGCTGCCCCGGCCAAAAGCCGAGAGCGCGGCGGACGCGGCAGGCGCGATGGCGTCGAAGATGCCGAGCAGCGCGTCGGAATGCCCATGCTCATCGCCGGCGATCAGCTCGACGTAGTTGAAGTCGTCGCCGGTATACATCCTGACGTCCGCCGGCAGCCGGCGGCGCATGGCGATCTCCTTGTCCTTCGACAGGAGCGAGATCTTGATGCCGTCGACCTTCGCCCGGTTGGCGGCGATCACGTTGAGGCTCGTCTCCATCGCCGCCCAGTGATCGGCCGTTCCCCAATAGCTGGCAAGCGCCGGGTCGAACATCTCGCCGAGCCAATGGATGATGACCGGCTCGCGCACCTGGGACAGCACGCGGTCATAGACGCGGACGTAATCCTCCGGACCCTTCGCGGCGACGGCGAGCGCCCGGCTGGCCATCAGGATGATGCGGCCGCCAAGGGATTCGACGAAGGCGACCTGCTCCTCATAAGCCCGGATCACGTCATCGACGGTCACATCGGGGCCGGGCGCCAGATGGTCGGTTCCTGCCCCGCAGGCGATGAGGGCGCCGGGCCGGGCCTTGGCGGCTTCGAGCGCCCGGGTGATCAGCTCTTGGGCGTCCTTCCAGGAGAGCCCCATGCCGCGCTGCGCCGTATCCATGGCCTCGGCGACGCCGAAGCCGAGATCCCAGAGATAGTCGCGAAACAGGAGCGTCGCATCCCAGTCAATGGCAGGTTCCAGCCAGGGATCGTTATCGGCTAGCGGGTCCGCGACGACATGCGCCGCCGCATAGGCGACACGCGGAAAGACGGGCGCGCCGTCGGCCTCGAAGGACAGGGGCTCTCCCGTCGTGTAGGGCTCAAGCCTCCGGTCGGATGTGGGCAGCGCGAGCGTGGCCATCCTCAGATCTCCAGCGCGGGCACGTCGAGCCAGCGCCGCTCGGCCCAGCTTTTCAGGCCGAGTTCGGCCAGCTGCACGCCCTTGACGCCCTCCACCAGGGTATAGCGCCAGGGCGCGTCCTCCGCGACATGGCGCAGGAACATCTCCCACTGGATCCTGAAGGCATTGCCGTAGGCGATGTTGTCGGGGATCTCGTCCCAGGTGTCGAGGAAATCGATCGTCTGCAGCTGGTCCGGGTTCCACACCGGCTTCGGCGTGTTGACGCGGTGCTGCGTCCAGCAGCGCGTCAGGCCGGCCACGGCGGAGCCATGCGTGCCGTCCACCTGGAAGGTGACCAGGTCGTCGCGCCTGACGCGCACCGTCCAGGACGAGTTGATGTGGGCGATCACGCCGCCTTCAAGCTCGAAGGTCGCATAGGCTGCGTCGTCGGCGTCCGCCTCATATTCACGGCCACCCTCGTCGACGCGCTTGGGGATATGCGTCGCGCCCAGGCAGGACACGGCCTTCACCGCGCCGAACAGATTGTCAAGCACGTAGCGCCAATGGCAGAGCATATCGAGGATGATGCCACCCCCGTCCGCCTTGCGATAGTTCCAGGACGGACGCTGCGCGGGCTGCCAGTCGCCCTCGAACACCCAATAGCCGAACTCGCCGCGCACCGACAGCATACGGCCGAAGAAGCCGGCGTCGCGCAGCATGGCCATTTTGCGCAGGCCCGGCAGGAAAAGCTTGTCCTGCACCACGCCGTGCTTGATTCCGGCGGCCTTGGCCTTGCGCGCGAGCGCCAATGCCTGGTCAAGCGTGTCGGAGATCGGCTTCTCGCAGTAGACATGCTTGCCGGCATCGATGGCCCGGCCGAGGAGGTCGGCGCGCATCTGCGTCGTCGCGGCGTCGAAGAAGACGCTGTCGTCGGGATTGGCGAGCGCCGCATCGAGGTCCGTCGTCCAGCGGTCGATCCCGTGGGCGCGGGCGAGCGCCTCGATCTTGTCGGCGTTGCGGCCGACCAGGATCGGGTCGGGCAACAGCCGGTCGCCGTTCGACAGGAGCACGCCGCCTTCGCGGCGGATCGCCACGATCGACCGCACGAGGTGCTGGTTCAGTCCCATGCGCCCGGTCACGCCGTGCATCACGAGCCCGAGCCGCCGCTGGGCCATTCTCGTTCCTCCAAGCCCCGCCGGCCAAGCGCTTCGATGCGCCGCCCTTTTTTGTAACTGATTGGTTACATCCTGGGCGCGCGGGGTGTCAAGGGCCGTGCCTTGGGCGGTCGCCCAGCAATCATCCCATGGCGCGACCGTATCGCGACTTGCGTTGCGCGTCCTGCTCCGCCGGACTCAAATATCCGAGCACCATGGAGACGATGTGCTCGCCACGTTCCTTCAAGCTGGCGCCGCTGCCGAGGTCGCGGCCAAAGATGGTGGAGAGGGTCCAGCGGTTGGACAGGTAGAAGAAGCCGAGCGCGGCGATGCTGACATAGAGCTGCACGGGATCGACGCCGCCGCGGAACACGCCGGCGCTCGCGCCCCGCTCAAGCAGGTCGCCCAGCATATCGACGAGCGGCGAGTGGAGATCCCGGATCCGGTCCGACCGCTTGAGGAACTTCGCCTGCATCAGGTTCTCCGTGTTCAAGAGGCTGATGAACTCGGGATGCGCGATGAAGTAATTCCAGGTGAACTGGACGAGGCTGGCCATTGCTTCTTCCGGGGGGAGGTCGCCCAACTGCAGCTGCCGTTCGGCGACGCGAATGCCGCGATATGTCTCGTCCAGGACAGCCAGGTAGAGATTCTCCTTGTTGCCGAAGTAGTGGTAGATCATCCGCTTGTTGGACCCGGCACGCGCCGCCACCGCATCGACGCGGGCGCCGCCGAAGCCGTTTTGCGCGAATTCCTGCGTGGCAGCGTCGAGGATCGCCAGCCGCGTCCGCTCCGGATCGCGGGCGGCGCGTTTCGCTGTCGCGGCAAGCGGCGCGCTGCGCCGCTCGTCGGATTCGTTTTCCATCGCCGGGCAGTAAATAGAAGCAGGCCCGAGCCGTCGAGGCGTGTCGACGAGAAATCGCCCCCCTGGCGAGGCGGGCGGTGGCAGGGTTCAATAAGCGCCGCTCCGGACCTCGAAATGCGTCTCCTTGCCGAGGCTGCCCATGCCGCGCCCCAGCCAGTCAGCCGTCCAGTCGATCTGCGCGGCAAGCGGGACGGACGGATAGCCGAAGAGACCGGCGGCGCGGCTGGTATTGGCCAACCACGCGGTCGGCGCTTCCTGTCCGACAAGAAGCGGCTCGCACCCGAAGCGCTTGCCGAATGCATGCGCCAGCCAGCGGACGCTGACGATCTCGGGGCCGGAAATGTTGATCGGTGCGGACGGGACGGCGGCATGCCGCAGCGCCCGGAGCGATTGGGCGCAGGCGTCGCCCTGCCAGATCACGTTGACATGCCCCATGGTCAAGTCGACTTCCGCGCCCGATCGGACCTTCGCCGCCAGATCGTGCAGCACGCCGTAGCGCATGTCGATAGCATAGGAGAGGCGGATGATCATGCCGGGCGTGCCATGCGCCTTGGAGAAGTGCTGGAACATGCGCTCCCGCGCGACGCACGACATCGCGTATTCGCCCGGCGGGCCTACCGGGTCCTCCTCGCGCGAGCCGCCATGGGCGACGACGGCGAACGGATAGACGCAGATCGTCGAATAGGCGATGATGCGGCTAGCCTTGAAATGCTCGGCCACCAGCGCCGGCACAAAGCCGTTCATCGCCCAGGTGAGCTCTTCGGAGCCGGCGGAGCCGAACTTGCGGCCCGCCATGAAGATCGCGTTCCTTGCGCGGGGCAGGGCGCCAACCTGATCCCGGTCGAGCAGGTCGGCCTGGATCGTCTCCACGCCGTGGCTCTCCAGATAAGTCCGCAGGTCCGGATCGGAGAAGCGCGCGACGCCGAAGACGCGCCGGTCGGGGAGGGCGCGCTTGGCCATACGGGCGAGCGTCGGTCCCATCTTTCCGGCGACCCCGATGACGATAAGGTCGCCGTCGACCGCGGCGAGGTCGTCCGCCACCTCGCGGCTCGGTTTCGACATGAATTCGTCGAGCGCATCCTCCGTCTCGAAATTCTCGGGAAGGTCCGTCCGTCCCATCGCAGCTTTGCCTTTCTTGCCTCGATTCAAGGGCTGGCTGGCCTATGCCAGCCAGCGGTCACGGTTTTCCGCCACGAAGGCGTCGTCGATGAGGTCTGGGTAGCGGCGGATCACGTCGTCCAACTTCTCCGCCTGGCCCGGGCCAAGTCCCTCATGCGGGTCCAGGCACCACGTGCCTTCGAGAAGACCCTGCCGGCGCAGAACCTCGTGGCAGCCCGCGATGCAGCCGCGGAAATCGTTCGCCACGTCGAAGAGAGCGGCGTTCATCGCGGTGACCCGGCTATCGAGCGCAAGGAGGTCCATATCCGCGGCGCCGCTCTCGGAGGCGTTCCGGCATCGCTCGAAGATGTCCACCGCGCGCTTGGTCCAGACGCTCCAATGGCCGAGCAGCCCGCCGCGGATGCGCACGACGACCTCGTCTTCATCCCGCCGGACGGCGAAGGGCGTCGTAAGGTCGAGCACGATGTGGTCGTCGTTGCCGGTGTAAAGCGCGACCCGCTCCTGTGCGCCGGCCTCGACCACGCCCCGGATCACGTCGAGCGTGCGGTAGCGGTTGAACGGCGCAATCTTGATCGCGACCACGTTCTCGATCGCGGCGAAGCGACGCCAGAACGACGCGGGCAGATCGAGGCCGCCGACCGCCGGCTGGAGATAGAAGCCGAAGAGCGGAATGCGCGCGGCGACCGCGCGGCAATGCTCGATGAGGTCGTCTTCGGCGGCGCCTTTCATGGCGGCGAGGCTCAAGAGCCCGGCGTGATAGCCGAGGCCGACGGCGATGTCAGCCTCGCGACAGGCCTGCCCGGTCCTGCCGGCGAGTCCCGCAACCATGACGACAACGCGCTCTGTCCAATCCTCGGCGGTCCGGCGAGCGAGCCTCAGGATCGGCTCGTAGAGCCCGACCTCGCGGATGGCGAACTGCGTGGTATGGACACCGACGGCCAGACCGCCGGCGCCGGAATCGAGGTAGTAGCGGGTCAGCGCTCTCTGGCGTCTCTCGTCCAGCGCTCTGTCCGCGGTGAGGGCGAGCGGATGAGCGGGAATCGCCAGCCCCCGGCGGATCGCCGAGCTGACGGATTCGGAAAGATCGGCCGCGCGCAGAACCACGATGGCGCCTCAAATCGGAGAGGGCGACCTTACCGGGGCCGGACGATGTGTCAAAGCCATGCGGCGCCGACGCGTCCGGGCAATCCGCCGCGCCGAATTGCGCCGCGGGCAGCAGTTCCGTTTTGCGCTTGTGACCGGGCCGACCATGCGCCAGAGTTCCGCTCAAGAATATGAGATGGTTATCGCCAAGCACATTGGAGAACGCAGATGAGAACGCGTCGGTTAGCCATTTGGGTCGCGGTCGGAGGGCTGATTGCCGCGCCGCCGGCCTTCGCGCAGACGGAGGTGGCGATCGGCATATCCGGCTGGACGGGCTTCGCCCCGCTGACGCTCGCGAAGGAGGCCGGCATCTTCGAGAAGAACGGCGTCAAGGTCGAGATCAAGAAAATTCCGCAGAAGGACCGGCACCTGACGATCGCCTCGGGCGACATCCAGTGCGCCGCGACCACGGTGGAGACATTCCTGATCTGGAACGCCAGCGGCGTGCCGATCAAGCAGGTCGTGCAGCTCGACATGTCGTACGGCGCCGACGGCATGGTGGTGCGCAAGGACATTGCCACGATCGCCGACCTCAAGGGCAGGACGATTGCCGCCTCCGCCCCGGGAACGTCCCCCTATTTCGTGCTCGCCTGGATGCTCCGGGAGAACGGCTTGACGCTCGACGACGTGACGATCGCCAATCTGGAGCCTGCCGCGGCCGCGCAGGCCTTCGTCGCCGGCCAGAATGACGCGGCGATGACCTATGAGCCTTATCTGTCAACGGTGCGCGACAATCCGGAAGCCGGCAAGATCATCGCGACCACGCTCGATTATCCGGTGGTCACCGACGCTTTCGGCTGCACGCCGGAATTCATCGAGGCGAACCCGGAAGCCGTGCAGGCGATGGTCGACAGCTATTACGAGGCGCTCGAGATGATCGAGACCGACCAGGCCAAGGCTTACGAGATCATGGGCGCCGATGTGAAGCAGAGCGGCGAGGAATTCGGCAAGTCGGCGGCCTACCTGCGCTGGCAGGGGCCGGAGGAGAACAAGGCCTTCTTCAACGGCGGCATCCAGGATTTCAGCGCCAAAGCGGGCGAGCTCCTGACGGAGATCGGCGTTATCAAGGACATGCCGAAGATCGAGGACGTGATCGACACCCGCTTCATCGAGGCCAAGTAGGCCGGGCGACAAATGGGCCGCTTGGCCCGCCTGTTGTCAGGAGCTCGCCTTCCCTGAGCCCCGAACGGACGGTCAATGGCCTATCGACGCGGGAGACCGCATGAAGCCGTTGACGCCCGTCACCCAGAGCGCCCGGACCGCCCTGGGGGTCACCTTCTTCGTCCTGTTCGTCGCGCTCTGGACGCTCGCGACCTTCGGGGGCTTCGTCTCGCGCACCTTCCTCGCCGATCCGCTGACGATGCTGCGCGAGGGCTGGAGCCTGGTCGTCGAATTCGGCTTCCTCTTCGACATCGGAATGACGATCTGGCGCGTGCTCGGCGGCTTCGTGCTCGCCGCGGCGCTGGCCGTGCCGCTCGGCATCGCGATGGGCGCCTGGAAGCCGGTCGAGGCGTTCTTCGAGCCCTTCGTCTCCTTCGCCCGCTATCTGCCGGCCTCCGCCTTCATCCCGCTCCTCATCCTTTGGGCCGGCATCGGCGAACTGCAGAAGCTCCTCGTCATCTTCATCGGCTCGTTCTTCCAGATCGTGCTGATGGTGGCCGTCGCGGTGGGCTCGACGCGACGCGACATGGTGGAAGCCGCATATACGCTGGGCGCCTCGGACCTCGGCATCGTCCGCCGGGTGCTGATGCCGGCGAGCGCCCCGCAGATCGCCGAGATCCTGCGTCTGGTGCTTGGCTGGGCCTGGACTTACGTGATCGTGGCAGAGCTGATCGGCTCGTCATCCGGCATCGGCCACATGATCATCAACAGCCAGGCGCTTCTCAATACCGGCCAGATCATTTTCGGCATCATCGTCATCGGCGTCATCGGATTGGTCAGCGACTTTGCGTTCAAGGCCGCCAATCGCCGAATGTTCGCCTGGAGCCTTGCTTGATGCGGTCACGCGCGGCGCCAGGCCGACGCTGTTGACGAAGCTCCGGATCGAAGGTGTGTCGCGCAGCTTTCCCGGCATGCGCGGCGGCGCTCCGACTCTGGCGCTCGAGCCGATCTCGCTCCAGGTGGCCGAGAACGATTTCATCACCATCCTCGGCCCGTCCGGATGCGGTAAATCCACGCTGCTGAGGATAGTCGCCGGACTCGACCGGCCCTCGGCGGGTCGTGTGCTGCTGGACCGGCGGGAAATTGATCGGCCCGGCCCCGACCGCGGCATGGTGTTCCAGTCCTATACGTTGTTCCCCTGGCTCACGGTGCAGGAGAACATTGGTTTTGGCCTGCGTGAAAAGGGGCTGGCGAGAGTCGAACGAGACCAGGTGATCGCCAGCTATATCGAGAAGGTGGGCCTGCGGGGCTTCGCCCGCCACTACCCCAAGACCCTGTCGGGCGGCATGCAGCAGCGCACCGCGATCGCCCGCGCGCTCGCCAACGATCCCGCGATTCTGCTCCTCGACGAGCCGTTTGGCGCGCTGGACAACCAGACACGAAGCCTGATGCAGGAATTGCTGCTCGGGATTTGGGAAGCGGAACGGAAGACGGTGCTCTTCGTCACGCACGACATCGAGGAGGCGATCTTCCTGGCCAACAGGGTCATCGTGATGACGGCGCGTCCAGGCCGCATCAAGGCCGACGTGCCGATCCACCTGCCGCATCCTCGCCGATACACGGTCAAGACGAGCCCGGAATTCTCCGCGCTGAAGGCCCAGCTGACCGAGGAGATCCGGGCGGAGGTGCTGGGCGCGGGTGAATCGGGACGTGTCAATGGGCTGGGACATCCCTGAATGCGCGGCGGTCACAGGAAGACCCGCTAAGAATTGAGTTCCGTCGCTGCTTCCAGCGCGGCGTCCGCGGCGCTTCCAAAAGCATCGCTTGCGCCATTCTGGCGGGA
>JACCSN010000447.1 GCA_013812985.1 Hyphomicrobiales bacterium
GGGGCGGCCACCGCGGTGCTCTCCGTCGGCTTGCGGCCGTGCTCCGGCGCGCTCATCATCCTGGTCTTCGCGCTGGCGCAAGGCATCTTCTGGGCGGGCGTGGCGTCTACATTCCTGATGGCGCTCGGCACGGCGATCACCGTCGCCGCGCTCGCCGCGCTGGCGGTCGGCGCCAAGGATGTCGCGCTCCGGCTGGCGCGCGGCGACGACAGGCGCTCGGCTCAGGCGATGCTGGCGCTGGAGATCGTCGCGGCGCTGCTGGTCACCGTCCTCGGCGCTGTGCTGCTCATCGGGTCGCTCGCGGCTTAGGTCGTCGCCGTGACGCCGTAGCCCGGATGGAGCGCAGCGAAATCCGGGGTTGCTCGAGTGCGGTAAGGAAGCCCGCCTTTGGCCCGGTTCCAGCTGTCTCGGCATCTTGTTTGGCGCGACCGACCCATTGAAGCGCGGCGGCATGGCGCGTTGAGAGGTCGAGGAACAAACCGGCGCAACGGACAGACCCGGATTACGCTGCCGCTGCATCCGGGCTACGTTGACGGCCGTGAAGCCCACCCGGCCGCAAGCTCGATCGGCTCGCCATGCGGTGTCACCTCGGCGGAGCGCCGCCACGCCTCCCGCAGGGCAAAAAGGTCGTCTCCGTCGCCCATGCCCTTGCGCCGAAGCATCGATTCCAGCGCGGCGAGCCAGGCTCTCCAGTAGTCTTCCGGATCGGAACCTTCAGCGTCCGGCTGACCCGCCAGCTCCGCGCCGAGCGCCTCCGCCCATTCGCTCCAAGCAAAAAGGCCGGCTTCGTTCAGCGCAACCGCGAGCGCGAACGCGCGCGCCGCCCAGGGCGTCGGGAAGACCGGTCCGTCTTCGCCGCGCGGGATTTGAGCAAGGTCGGAGGCGCGCGCGATGTTCTCAGGCGCGTTCAAGGTAAGTCTCCCAAAGGTCGGCGAGCACTTCGTCGCCGGGACGGGCCTGTGGCCCCCAAATCTCCGTCGCTTCGAATGCCACCGAATAGAGCCATTGCGGGTCCTCGCCCAGGCCGTGGGCGTTCCGATCCGGGAACACATGCGCCGCAAAAACCCGTTCGATGCGGCCGGCGCGGCCTCGAACGTAGCGCGGCAGGCGGGTGTGGCCGGCCGGGTTCATCACCTTGGCCCGGACAGGATCACCGATTTTGAAGAGCGGCGGCGCGGCAGGCTGTCGCTCGCTCGGCGCGCCGTTGGCGAGGATGCCCGGAACGGCCTCGGCGGTGGGCTTTCGGGGCAGCGGGACGGATTTTCCCATGCTGCGCCCGGTCGCGATCTCCTCCGACGTGACGAGGCCGCGCTCGACCATCAGCCGCTGCAAGCCCTTCAGCCAGATCTCGTAATAGCTGGAGCCGAGATAGTCCGCCGGCGGGATGCGCTCGCGGGCGTGCCGCGACATGTCGAGGTTCCACGCCTCCGCGCCGCCCATGGCGAGCACCAGCGCAAAGGCGCGGCGCTCCCATTCGGTGTGGAAGAGCGGCTCGTCAGGATCCGGCGCGACCGCGCCGAAACCGTGGCTGCCGCCGAGATCGTGCGGCCCGTTCAGGAGACGGGCTCCGAACCGAGCGATTCCGGGACAAGCGGCAGGCCCGTTCCGATCATCGAATCGCGGGTGACGAGTTCGGCCAAGCGCTCCTCCGGCCAGCCCTCTGTCTCGGCGGGGCGCATCGGCACGACCAGATAGCGGATCTCGGCGGTGGAATCCCAGACCCGTATCTTCGTCGCCTCCGGCAGCGTCACGCCGAATTCGGCGAGCACGCCGCGCGGGTCGATGACGGCGCGCGAGCGGTAGGGCGGCGATTTGTACCAGGCCGGCGGCAGGCCGAGCACGGTCCACGGATAGCAGGAGCACAGCGTGCAGACGACCATGTTGTGGGTGTCGGGCGTGTTCTCCACCGCCACCATGTGCTCGCCCTGGCGACCAGTGAAGCCGAGCGAGGCGATGGCCGCCGTGGCGTCGTCCAGGAGCCAGCGGCGGAAGCTGTCGTCGGCCCAGGCTTTCGCCACCACCTTCGCCCCATTGCGCGGACCGACTTTTGACTCGTAGGTCTCGATGTAGACGTCGAGCGCCGCCGGATCGACGTAGCCCTTTTCGACGAGCAGCGATTCGAGAGCGCGGACGCGGAGCTCCATCTCGTCCAGGTGAGACATCTCACCATCGCCCTCGCCATGCGGATGGTCGTGACCATGGCTGTGCTCGTGGGCGCTGGACTGCTCGTCGTGGGAATGCCCATGCCGGCGTTCGTGGTCGCGCATCTCTCACTCCGCCGCAACGGCCAGGCCGCCCGCCGCCCGCGCTCTTGCCGCTTCGCCGAAGGCGCGAAACAGCGCGCCCGACGGGGCGTCGGTCGCCGCCCAGTATTCCGGATGCCACTGCACGCCGAAAGCAAAGGCGCGCGCGCCTGCGACCCGCGCCGCCTCGATCGTGCCGTCCGGCGCGCGCGCCTCCACGATGAGCCCCGGCGCCAGCCGGTCGATGACCTGGCGATGCACCGAATTCACCCGAATGCAGGCGCTTCCGAGCAGCGCCCCGAGGCGGCTCTCCGGCTCGAACCTCACCTCGTGCTTCACGCCGAAGCGCTCGTCCTGGGGCAAATCGAGCGGGGCGCGGTGGTCGAGGCTGCCCGGCCGTTCCTGCGCCTCGGTGATCAGCGTGCCGCCGAGCGCCACGTTCAGCTCCTGGAAGCCGCGGCAGATGGCGAACAGAGGCACGCCCATCCGGAGCGCCAGCGGGATCAACCGGAACACCGTCGCGTCTCGATCGAGATCATAGGGCTCGTGCCGCACGCTGGGCTCGACCCCGTAGCGGCTGGGATGAACGTTCGTGCGCGACCCCGTAAGGAGCACGCCATCGGCGCGGGCAAGCGCCGTTTCCAGGTCAAGCGCGTCGCCCAGGCTCGGCAGGAGCAGCGGTGCGCCGCCGATGCCCGCGATGGCCTTCAGGTAAGTGTCAGCCGCGGCAAGCCAGCGATAGCCGTCGCTCGGGCGAGCTTCCGTGGTGACAAGGATCAGGGGGGCCATTCGCGCACCTCACCCAATGTTGAACCAAAGCCCCGAAAATCGGAGCCCTTCGACCTCCCGCCCGGCCGACTCGAAAGCCGGCGTCCGCAGATCAGTCGGGAAAAGCCACCAGCGCGGCCGCCCCGTCCGGAGTCACATCCGGCTCGGAACTCGCGGCGTCGGCGCCGTTCTCGGCGCGCGACGGCCTGCCGCGACGGCGGCGCGGCGCGGCCGGCGGGGCCTCGTCCGACACCTGCACCGAAGCCGCAGGCGTCATCGGGACGGCTTCAGCCACCTCGATCTGGGACCCCAGCTCCTCCGGGCCTGCGAAGCGCTCCTGGCGCTCCGTCTCGATGCTGCGATCGCCACGCTCGTTGTTATGGTCGCCACGGTCAGCCCGATCCGGCCGGTCGTTCGGCCCGTCAAACCGCTGCGGGGCGTCGTTGCGATCGTTGCGGTTGGAGCGCCCATCCGAGCCGTTGTACCGCTGCGTCGGCGGCCGATCGTTCCTGTCGCGGCTGTCGCTGCGGTCGCGGCTGTCGCGGCTGTCGCGGCTGTCATTGCGGTAATCCGGGCGGCGATCATAGCGCTCCGGCGGCCGAGAGTTGCGCGATCGGTCGTCCTGCCGCGGCGGCTGCTGTTGCCGTTGCTGGTGATGCTGCGGCTGCGGCTGTTGCTGCGGCTGGAAGCCGCGTTCCTGCTCTTCCTCGCTGCTGTCGAACCGGTCGTCGCCATCGTCGTCGTCGCGGCTGCCGTCGTCGTTCGATTCGAAACGATCGCGTAGCCCGCGGCCGTTCATCTGCCGGTCGTCCTCGTAGCCGTCGTCGGGCCCGTCGCGATACTGACCCTGCTGCGGCTGAAGCTGTGCCTGGGCGACCATGACGATGCGGGAATAATGCTCGGCATGCTGGAGGTAGTTCTCCGCGGCCACGATGTCGCCGGACGATTGCGCGTCGCGGGCCAGCGTCATGTATTTCTCGGCGACATGGGCGGCCGTGCCGCGGACCTTCACGTCAGGCCCATTCGATTCGTAGCTCCGCGTGAGCGGATTCGGCCCCTTGCGGCTGCGGCTGCGCGACCGGCGATTCTGGCTGTGTCTCATGAACCCGTTCTCTTGTTGACGGTATAACTCCGAGCGCCCTGTTCCGCCCCGCAGATCAGGTCCGATCATCGCATTTCAGGCTCGTCGCCTGCTGACCGACCACAAACGAGGGTCAAGACATCCCGGCAGCGGCGACGCAGGCGAAGCTGGCTCGGCGGTGTCTCATTATCAGCCGCACGGGAGGGAGCGCCATCTCTTGGCTTCAGCCCTGGTTCGCGACGCGACGCTAGCCCGTAATCTCAAGTTTTCCAAGCGCTTTTTTCACCGGGTTCCGATTGTTTGCGACAGCCCGCGGCGACTCGTGACCACTCGCGCCTTACCGGCGAGATCGCTGTGGGCCGCGATTTCGCCGAGGCCGTGCGCCCGGCAAAGAGCCGCGACCTGATCGCTCTGGTCATGACCCACCTCGAAAGCGAGCAGCCCATCCGTTGCAAGCAAGCCCGAAACCCGCCCCAGGATCGTCCGATATGCCGCCAGCCCGTCGGGGCCGCCATCCAGCGCCGCTCGCGGATCGTGGTCCCGTACCTCGGACGATAATCCAAGGATGTCGCCGCTCCGTATATAGGGCGGGTTTGAAACCACCACATCGAAGGCGCCGCGGGGGGCCACCGCGTAATCCCCTGCATGAAAGCTGATTCGGGACAGGACCCCGTGCCTTTCCGCGTTCACCCGCGCCGTGTCCAGCGCGGCGGGACAGATGTCCACGCCGACCCCCGTCGCCTCCGGCAGCTCGGTCAGAAGCGCGATCAGGATGGCGCCGGACCCCGTTCCGAGATCGCAAATGGCCGCCCGGTTAAGCGACGGGCGCTTCATCTCCGACAACACGACTTCGACAAGAGTTTCTGTTTCAGGCCTCGGCACAAGCGTTGCCGGCCCGACCCGGAGCGACAAGCCCCAAAACTCTTTCTCGCCCAGGATGCGAGCCACCGGCTCGCCGGCAAGTCGTTTATTCAAGTAGGATCGAAAACAGCCTTCCGCAAGGGAAGGAACGGTCTCGCCGCTTCCGGCGATCAGCGCTGCCTGCTTCAGGCCCGCGGCGGCGGCCATGAGGAGGCGCGCGTCAAGAGCGGCGCTGGCCACGCCTGCCGTCTGGAGAGACCTCCGCCCCTCCGCCAAGGCGGCGCCAAAGCTCGTCATGCCCCGCTGTCCTCGAACTCGGATAGCTTGCGCGCCTGGTCGTCGGCGACGAGCGCGTCGACGAGCTCGTCGAGGGCCTCGCCGTCCAGCACCTTGTCCAGCTTGTAGAGGGTCAGGTTGATGCGGTGGTCGGTGACGCGAGCTTGCGGGAAATTATAGGTGCGGATGCGCTCGGAGCGGTCGCCGGAGCCGACCTGGCCCTTGCGGTCGGCGGCGCGCTCGTCCGACTGCCGCTGCCGCTCCAGGTCGAATAGCCGGGCGCGCAGGACCTGCATGGCGCGGGCGCGGTTCTGGTGCTGCGACTTCTCGCTGGCGGTGACGATGATGCCGGTCGGCAGATGCAGGATACGGACGGCGGATTCGGTCGTGTTGGCGTGCTGGCCGCCGGCGCTGGAGGCGCGCGTGGTGTCGATGCGGATGTCGTCCGCCTTGATCTCGACATCGACGTCCTCGGCCTCCGGCAACACGGCCACGGTCGCCGCCGAAGTGTGGATGCGGCCGCCAGCCTCGGTGGTCGGCACGCGCTGGACGCGATGCACGCCGGACTCGAACTTGAGCCGCGCATAAACGCCGACGCCGCGCACGGCGGCGACGATCTCGCGATAGCCGCCCATCTCGCCCTCGCTCGCCGAAAGCGCCTCGATGCGCCAGCCCTTTAACGCGGCATAGCGCTCGTACATGCGGAACAAATTGCCGGCGAACAGGCCCGCCTCGTCGCCGCCGGTCCCCGCCCTCACCTCCAGGATGGCGCTCCTGTCATCGGCCGCGTCGCGCGGCACGAGGAGGACGCGAAGCTCGCCGCGGATCGCCTCGATTTTTTCGCGCAGCGCGAGCCGCTCGTCCTCGGCGAGCGCGCGCATGTCGCGCTCCGTCGCCGCGTCGGCGATCAGCGCCTCCATTTCGGCGAGCTCTGCCTCCACCACCGAAAGGGCGCGCGCCTTTTCGGCGACTGGGTCGAGCTCGGCCAATTCGCGCGACAGGCGCACATATTCGTCGCGCGCCGGGCCGGCCGCCAGCATGGCGTTGACCGCCTCGTGGCGATGGATCAGGGAGCGCAGGCGCTCGGCGGGGATGGCGGTGGTCATCGGGTCAGCGGGTAGTAGGGGTATGCATAGCCGCAGCTACCATGCCCTTCCTTCTCAACCCTTGCCTGTTGTCATCCCGGATGCGCGAAGCGCGGTCCGGGATCCATAAACGCCGACGCTCTGAAACCTCGTATCGCACAGCGCTAATTCTGATCATTTCAGTGGTTATGGATCCCGGTCTTCGCCGTCGGCCAAACCGGGATGACAAATGTTGAGGTGGGCTGAAACAAGGACCGCATGCTCATCGCATCTGCCACGCTATCCCTCATATAAGTCCACCCAACCCGGATTGCTGCGCTCGATCAACCTGACCTTCCAATCCCGGCGCCAGCGCTTCAGCCGCTCCTCGCGCGCGATCGCCTCGTCGACCATGCCGAACATTTCAAAGTAGACGAGGTCATGCACGCCATGTTTCTTTGTGAAGCCCGGAATGATCCCAGCCCGGTGCTCATTAACCCGGCCTGGCAAGTCGCTGGTCACACCGACATACAGCGTCCGATGCTTCCCGCTTGCGAGGATGTAAACCCAGTAAGTGTGCCCAAACGGGTCCATCAAAGATGATGAGCACCTTGCGTCTCTTTTGTCATCCCGGATGCGCGAAGCGCGGTCCGGGATCCATAAACGCCGAAGCTCTGAACATACGCATGGCGCAGCGCCAATTCTGTACTTTTCAGTGTTTATGGATCCCGGTCTTGGCCGTCGGCCAAACCGGGATGACATACCGAAATGGGGGGAGCGCAAGCAGGCAAGGCTCCCTCAAATCGGCACGCCATTGGCCTCGGCCCAGGCCCGCAGATCCGCCCGGGTCTCCGCCCCCGGCGCGCCCTCGTCGATCAAACCATTGATGCGGGCGCTCAGCTCACCGAGCTCCACCGAGCGGATCATCGCCTTGATCGGGCCGATCGCCGCCGAGGCCATGGAGAGCGAGCGGTAGCCGATCGCCGCCAGCGCCATGGCCTCCAGCGGCCGGCCGGCGATCTCGCCGCACAAAGTCGCCGGCTTGCCGGCGGCGGCTGCCGACCGTGCGATGCTCCTGAGGGCGCGCAGGAAAGCCGGGCTCAGCGGGTCGAAACGCCCGGCGAGGCGTGTGTTGCCGCGGTCGCTCGCGGTAATGAACTGCATCAGGTCGTTCGATCCGACCGAGACGAAATCAGCGACGCGGAACAGCTCGTCGAGCTGCCACAGGAGCGCCGGCACCTCCAGCATGGCGCCGAGAACGACCGTCTCGGCGGCGGCGTGGCCGTGCCGGGTCAAGTGGCTCCGCTCGCGCTCGACGATGGCCTTCGCGCGCTCGAACTCGGCGACTTCTGTGACCATGGGGAACATGAGCCGGAGCTCGCGCCCGGCGGAGGCCTTGAGCAGCGCGCGCGCCTGGGTGCGCAAGAGCGCCGGCCGGTCGAGGCCGAGCCGGATCGCCCGCCAGCCCATGGCCGGGTTCTCTTCCCGAGGCGCGCGGAAGTAGGGGAGCACCTTGTCGCCGCCGACGTCGAGCGAGCGGAAAGTGACCGGCCGTTCGCCGGCGGCGGCGAGGATCTGGGTGTAGAACCCCTGCTGCTCGGAGAGACGCGGAAAGCTCGACGCCACCATGAACTGCAGCTCGGTGCGGAAGAGCCCGATCCCGTCGGCGCCGGATTCCGCCAGATGCGGCATGTCCATGAGGAGCCCGGCATTCATGTGGAGAGCGATCGCGACGCCGTCCTGGGTGGCGGACGGCGCTTCCCTCAAGAGCCGGTATTGCTCCTGCTTGCGGGCGCGGAAGCGCACCTTGTCGGCATAGGCGATCTCGATCTCCACCGGCGGGCGGAGATGCACGTCGCCGAGGTCGCCGTCGACGATGATCGGATCGCCCGGCTCGGCCTGCGAGACGATGTCGTCGAGCTGCCCGGCGGTGGCGATGCCCAGCGCGCGCGCCACGATGGCGACGTGGCTGGTCGGCCCGGCTTCCTCCAGCACCAGCCCGCGCACCCGATCGCGATCGTAGTCCAGCAGCTCAGCCGGGCCCATGTTGCGGGCGACGATGATGGCGTCTTCCGGGAGATCGCCGGCGAAAGGACCGTGGGGGCGGCCCATCAGCTCCCGCAGGAGCCGGTTGGCGAGGTCGTCGAAATCGTGCAGGCGGTCGCGCAGGAACGGATCGGTCTGCCGGGTCATGCGGGCGCGGGTGTCGCTCTGCACCTTCTCGACCGCCGCCTCGGCGGTGAGGCCGTTGCCGATGGCCTCCTGCAGGCGGCGGGTCCAGCCGCGGTCCTCGGCGAACATCTTGTAGGCTTCCAGGATCTCGCGATGTTCGCCAACGCCGGCTTCGGCGCCGCGGGCGAGCAAGTCGTCGACCGACAGGCGAAGGCTGGCCATGGACGCGTCAAGCCGCTTCAATTCGTGATCGACGTCCTCGGCGATGAGCTGCGTCACCACGATGCGCG
>JACCSN010000448.1 GCA_013812985.1 Hyphomicrobiales bacterium
ATCATCGCCGCGATCTACAAGGAGCGGGTGACCAAGCGCGGCTACGGCTCCGGGGCGTGGGGATGGCAGACGGCGTATCGCGAGACGGTCACGGTGTGACGAGCACGACTTGCAGCAGGTTCGACAACGGCGCGATCCACGCGGCGAAGGGAAAAGGTGGGGGTAATGCCGGTCTTTGATCTCGTTCGGCGGCTCGGGCCGGCTCTCGCCGGGATTTTAGTCGCCTGCGCTCTTCTCGTCGCGCCCGTAAGCGCCCAGACGTCCGGCCAATCATCCGGCCAGACATCGGGAATGTCGCAGAGCGGAACCGGGAGCGATCCCACCGCCCAATCCGTGAACGAGGAGCAGCTCCTCCAGGAACTGCGCAAGATCGAGGGCCGCGTCACCATACCGGACGGCAAGGCCGCGCTCCTCGAGCAGCCGCAAGGCCGGGGCTACCGCCAGTTCCACGAGGGCGCGCTGCCCTGGATCGCCACGATCGTCATCCTCGGAGCGTTGGCGCTGCTGGCGGTGCTCTACTTCTCCAAAGGCCGCATCCGCATGGAGGAAGGCACGGAAACCGGGGTGAAGATCAAGCGCTTCAACGTGGTTGAGCGGCTTAACCACTGGATGACCGCGACCGCCTTCATCGTGCTCGCGATCACCGGCCTGAACTACTTCTTCGGCAAGCGGCTCCTCATGCCGGTGATTGGGGCGGATGCCTTCTCGACCTGGAGCTTTTGGGCCAAATACGCGCACAATTTCGTCGCCTGGGCGTTCATGCTGGGCATCCTCGTGATGATCGCCCTGTGGATCAAGGACAACATCCCTGACCGCTACGACCTCGCCTGGCTGCGCGCCGGCGGCGGCTTCTTCTCGGGACGGCATGTGCCGGCGGCCCGGT
The DNA here is from genome assembly GCA_013812985.1 of Hyphomicrobiales bacterium. The sequence goes on from JACCSN010000448.1 coordinate 884, forward strand.
TCAATGCGGGCCAGAAGCTGATTTTCTGGACAGTCGTTCTCGGCGGCTTGGCGCTGTCGGCCTCGGGCATCGTCATGCTGTTTCCGTTCTCGCTTGCCGACATCAACGGCATGCAGTGGGCGCAATACGTGCACGCCACGACCGGGGTCGTGATGATCGCCATCATTCTCGGCCACATCTATATCGGCTCGCTCGGAATGGAGGGCGCCTACGACGCGATGGGGTCAGGCGAGGTGGATCTCGGCTGGGCGCGGGCGCATCACAGCGTCTGGGTCGAAAAAGAGCAGGCGAAGAACGCCAGCGGCCCGCAGCTCAGCCCCGGCGCGGCGTCCACCCCGGCGGAGTAGGAGCATTCGTCACGGCGAAGCCAGCGTAGTCCGGATGCAGCGGCAGCGAAATCCGGGGGTAGCGATCCGCTCGCCCAAGCCCGTTCGGTCCCCAGCGATTTCCCCAGGACGGGCGCGTGAGCGCCGCCCGTAGTGGCGGAAACACGACAGTACCTGCGGCTGTTCAGTCGGTCTGGAGCCAATAACCAGCGAATCCCGGATGTCGCTTCATCCCGGCTGCGGCTCGGGGCGCTCCCGCTCCGAAGTCCCGTGCGCCACGTTCAGGACCGCGTCTCTTCGCCTTCCGCGCGGCTCTCCCCGCCTCCGGCCTCGCCGCTCCAATCGGGGCCGACAAGGTTGTTGCCAGGCTCGCCGACCCGCGTGCTCGGCGTGCTGTAGGCCTCGTATGCGGATTCCTGCTCCGACCGGAGGATGAATCCGGCTCCGATCGCGATAACGACCACGGCGACGATTCCGCTAAAAATAACCCCCATCGGGCTTGTCCTCCTTGCACGCTCCGTCCGGGCCGGCGCGTTCTTGGTATTCGTTCAGGGCCGAGCCGGCGGCTGGAAGAATTTCGGATCGAGCGCCGTCAACGCCAGCAGGGGAGGCGGCACCGCAACGCCGGCGATGCGTAGCTTCCGCGCCGCGTTCCGGCAGGCTTGATGGTCGTTGGTTGCGGCGAGCGCTTCCGCGTCCGGGACGCTCATGATGGTTTCCTTCGGCGTGCTTGTGGCGGCGGCGGGTACCGGCGCGCTCAACCCGGCGGTCTGCGGCGCGTTCTGGCCCGATCCCGGCGCCGCCGCCGTCGGATTCGGCTTTGGCGATTCGCTCGCGGGCCCGCTCTGCCCGGAAGCCTGCTGGGCGGAGCCGCCCTCGCCGGCAGGCTGCGTGGGCACGCCCTGGCCCGAGGCTGAAGGAGCGCCGGCCGGGGTTGATTGCACGTCGGCTGCGGTAGTCGGCTGGCCAGGAGCAGCTTGCCCCGTAGGCGCGGGAGGGGCAGCGACTTGTCCCGGAGCGGGCGAGGCTGTCGCTGGCGCGGGCGGCGCTGGCGCGGCGGCCTGACCCGCCGCTGGAGCTCCAATCGCCGGCGCTCCTGCCGCAAGCGCACCAGCCG
>JACCSN010000223.1 GCA_013812985.1 Hyphomicrobiales bacterium
GTACAAGGCGGTCGACGGCTGCCCGACGCCCTGGCACCTCGCGCACCATGGCCGCTTCGCCCTTGGCGGCGTCGGCGGCGCTTTCGTCGAGGCGACGGGGGTGACGCCGGAGGGGCGCATCACGCCGGGCTGCACCGGCCTGTGGAACGACCGGCAGCGCGACCTCTTCGCCGGGATCACCGAGCTTTACCACAGCCAAGGCGTCCCGGTCGGCATCCAGATCGGCCACGCCGGCCGCAAGGCCAGCGCCGCCCGCCCGTGGGACGGCGCCGGGCCGCTGCCGGCCTCCGACCCGGAAGCCTGGGAAACGGTGGGGGCGAGCGCAGTCGCCATGGCGGAAGGCTGGCCGGCGCCGCGGGCGCTCCAGCGTGCCGAGATCGACCAGCTGGTGGACCAGTTCGCCGAGGCCGCCCGCCGCGCCGTGGCCGCCGGGTTCGACTTCGTCGAGATCCACGGCGCGCATGGCTACCTCATCCATAGCTTCTTCTCGCCGCTGTCGAACCAGCGGAGCGACGAATTTGGCGGCGATCTCGCCGGCCGGATGCGGCTGCCGCTGGAAGTCGCTGAGGCGGTGCGCGGCGCCATTCCAACGGAGATGCCGCTGTTCTACCGCGCTTCGGCCGTGGACGGCGCGCCGGACGGCCTGCAAATCGAGGACACGATCGCGCTCGCCCGCGAGCTGAAGCGGCGCGGGGTGGATGTGATCGACTGCTCGTCGGGCGGCGTCCGCGGCTCCACGACTTTGGTCGCCCAGGCGCCGGAGCCCGGCTTTCAGGTGCCCTACGCCGCCGCCATCCGACGCGAGGCGGACATTCTCACCATGGCCGTCGGCCTGATCCTCTCCCCCCGTCAGGCGGAGGCGATTGTCGCCGAAGGCAGCGCCGACCTCGTCGCGCTCGGGCGGCAGCTGATCGCCGATCCGAATTTCAGCTACCACGCCGCGTTGGAGCTCGGCGCACCCGAGCCCCACGATGTGTTGCCGCAATCCTATTCCTTCTACCTTTCCCGGCGCGCCGCTTCTCTCGGAGCGAACCTGCCGGTCTCAGGGCGCGCCTGACGATCGGTCGGCGGCTTCGCAGCATAGCGCAAAGCGCCCAGCGAGCGTCCGGACGAGGCGCCAGGAGGCCTCCGTTGATCGCCATCATCGTCAAGCTTGTCGCCCTCGCCGGCTTCGCCGTCATGTTCGTCTGGACCTTGATCACCGGCCGGGAAGAGGTCCCGCTCACCGACCGCACCCAGATCATCGCGGTGTCGGAAGACGACGCGGCGGCGCTTGGGGCACAGGCCTTCAGCGAAGTCCTGAGCAAATACCAGGTCGTCGGCTCCGGGCCGGAGCAGGCGCGCGTCCGCGCCGTCACGGGGCGCATCGCGGCGGCGGCGGACACCATTACCGACGTGGACTATCGCTGGGAAGTGGCCTTGCTGCGCTCGCCCGACGTGAACGCCTTCGCGCTGCCGGGCGGCAAGGTCGCCGTGTTCGCCGCGCTCCTGGAGATCGCCGCGACCGACGACCAGCTGGCGGCGGTCATCGGCCATGAGGTGGCCCACGTCCTTGCGCGCCATGGCGCCGAGCGTCTCACCCAGCAGAAGCTCGCCGATTACGGCAGGCAGGCCGTCGCCATCGCGGTCGGCGACCTCGATCCGGTGACGCAGACGGCCATCCTCGGCGCGCTCGGCCTCGGCGCTGAGTTCGGCGTGCTGATGCCGTTCTCGCGCAAGCACGAATCGGAGGCTGACCGGATCGGCCTCATCCTCATGGCGCGAGCCTGCTACGACCCGCGCGCAGCGGTCCAGGTCTGGGCCGGCATGGCGCAAGCCGGCGGCGCCAGCCCGCCGGAGATCCTGTCGACCCATCCCGGCCACGGCAGCCGCGTCGAAGCGCTGAACGCCGCGATGGGAGATGCTCTGGAGGAGCGGCGGGAGGCCGGCTGCCCGGCGCTAGAGGGCGTCTGAGCGGGGCTTCAGGCCAGCGGCGCGGAATAGTCGTCCTCCGATACGTGCTCCAGCCATTCGACGGCGACGCCGTCGAGCGCTTCCTGCATGGCGATGTGGGTCATCGCGGTCGCAGGCCCCGCCCCGTGCCAGTGCTTCTCGCCCGGCGGGATCCAGATCACGTCCCCGGCGCAGATCTCGCGGGCCGGGCCGCCCGCGCTCTGCGCCCGGCCGCAGCCCGCCATCACGTAGAGCGTCTGGCCGAGCGGGTGTGTGTGCCAGGCGGTGCGCGCGCCGGGGTCGAACCGCACCATTGTCGCCCGGAGCCGCGCCGGCGCGCCCGCCTCGATGATGGGCTCCTGCCACACCGTTCCGGAAAACCATTCCGCCGGTCCCCGGCGCGACGGCGTCGATCCGCATGCTCTGATGTCCATCACTGTCCTCCTTGAGGCGATGCGGCGCGATCCCGCTAAGCCCTTTTCTTCAGCCGCCACTCCAGCCCGCGCACCAGCAGCGAGAGGGAGAGCGTCATGACCAGATACAGGAACGCCACGACGTTGTACGTCTCGAAGAAGAGGAAGGTGGAGGCCGAATACACCTTGCCGAGCTGGGTGATGTCCTGCACGCCGAGCGCCGACACCAGCGCGGAATCCTTGATCATCGCGACAAAATCGTTCCCAAGCGGCGGCAGGACGGTGCGGATCGCTTGCGGCAGCACGACGAGCCGGAACGCCTGCCGGCGCGTCAGGCCGAGCGAGCCGGCCGCCTCGGTCTGGCCTTTCGGCACCGCCCCGATGCCGGCCCGGAAAATCTCGGCGAGGGAGGCGGCGTAGCTCACCGTCAGCGCCGCGATGGCGCGCCAGGTCATGTCGAAGTTGCGGACGGTGAGCGCGGGAAGGAGACCGGCCTCGACCAGACGGCCAAAGGCGAAATTCCACCCGGCCACAAGCTGCGGCGCGCCGACGAAGGCGACATAGAAAAGCAGCACCAGCACCGGAACCCCGCGCACGATCTCCACATAGAACGTGGCCGCCTCCCGGAGCGCGCGCAGCCGCGACATGCGCGCCATCGCAATGAGGAGGCCGAGAGCCGCGGCGAGCGCGAATGCGACGATCGTGACCCACAGCGTGACGAAGACGCCCCTTCGAAGCGCGGAGAAGATGATGCGGTAGTTCTGGTCGGCGGCGATCAGCCAGAGGAAGAGGATCGCGAGCAGCGCCGCGGCGATGAGCCAATATGGGACCTCGCGGCGCGCGGGGCGCGGCGGAGAATGAAGCTCGGCTTGGGCGGTCATCAAGCCGCTTTGGCAAAGGTCGGCGCAAACCCCTCAACGAAAGCGGGTACGCGCGCCGACATCAGTTCTGCGAGGCGCGGTATTCGTAGAACCATTTCTGCGTCAGCCGGTCGAGCGTGCCGTCGTCCCGCATGGCTTGCAGCGCCGCGTTGACCGGCGCCACGAGGTCGGAGCCCGGCTTGAAGATGAAGCCGAATTCCTCGCGCCCCAGCGGCTCGCCGATCACCTTGAAGGCGCCCGGCGAGGCCCCGCTGTAGCCGGCGGCGCTGGTCTTATCCATCAGGACAAGGTCGACGTCGCCGGATTTCAGCGCCTGCACGGAAGCCCCGAACGTGTCGAACAATTTGATGCGCGGATTCTGTTCGTCACCGTCGAGCACGCTGTAGACGGCGGTGTAGAAATTGGTGGTGCCCGACTGCGCGCCGACCAGGAGCTCTCCGTTCGCCGCAAAAGACTTCGGGTCCGTGAAGCGGCTCTCGTCGCCGCGCACCAGCATGAACTGCTCGGAGACCATGTAGGGCTCGGAAAAGTCCACCTGGCCTTTCCGCTCGTCGTTGATGGTGATGCCGTCCATGCCGACGTCGAACTGCCCCTCGCGGACCGCCTGGATCATGGTGTCCCAGCTGGACAGGTTCCATTCGACCTGGAGGTTCAGCCGTTTGGCGATCTTGTTGAAGGCGTCGTATTCCCAGCCGATGCCCTGGCCGGTTTTCGGGTCGGCGAAGTTCAGCGGCACGTAGGCGTTCTCGGTCACCGCCTTCACGGCGCGGCCGCCGAGGTCCGGCAGCTCCGCCGCTCCGGCGCCGACCGTGGCGAAGAGAAGCGCGGCGAGCGCGCCGGCGATCCTGATTGACGTCATCTGTCCCACTCCCGTCATGACTGTCTCGTTCTATCCGCGTCGCGCCGCGCTGATGATGCCCATCAGCGCAGGAGGCCGACCCAGGCATTGGCCAGGGCTCGGCCGGCCGCATCGGCGGACGCGCCGTGCCGGGCTTCCTCTTGCGCGTGGCGGTCGAACCAATCCGGCGTCGCGGCCTCGATCTCCTCCCGGTAGTCGCGGTTCCAGCTTGCGACCATCCGGGTGTCAGCCTCGCAATGAAATTGAACGCCGTAGATCGCCTGGCCGATGCGGAACGCCTGGATCGAGGTCTGGTCGCTTTCGGCGAGACGGACCGCCCCCGGCGGCAACGTGAAGGTGTCGAGGTGCCAGTGGAAGAGCGGCGCGGCCGGCACGATCGTCGAAACGACCGGGTCCGCCTCGCCGGCCTGCGTGGGCCGCACCTCGCGCCAGCCGAACTCAAGCGGGCGCCCAAGGATGTTCCGCGCCCCGTAGGCTCGCGCGAGGAGCTGCGCGCCGAGGCAGATCCCGAGAACCGGCTTGCCCGCCTCGCCGAATACGCGGGCGAGCGCCGCCTCCTCCGGCAGATAGGGGTGCTCGGCGTCGTCAAGCGCGCTCTGCGCGCCGCCCAGCATGACCAGGCCGTCCCAGCCGTCGTGGCCGGCCGGAACTGCTTCACCGCCGTGCATGCGCACGACGCGGGTTTCCGCGTCGGCCGCGTCGAGCGCCTCGCCGACCAGGCCGAGGGTGGCATTCGCATAATTCTCGATCGCCAGGACGCGCATCATCGACTCCTGCTTCCGGCCTTAGCACGGGAGCATCGCCGAGGTCACCGGAACAGCGCGAGGCAGCCGGCGTTTCACACCCTGAGCATTTCGGAGGACTTGGGATGAGCGCGAAAGACCCGATCGACAGGCACTCCGATCTCGGACCCTCGAGCAAGGAT
>JACCSN010000519.1 GCA_013812985.1 Hyphomicrobiales bacterium
ATCCAAGCTTTGTCTTCACCAGGATGATGTCGCGTATCGCGCAGCGCCGCGGGCTCAGCGCGCTTGAAGCTTGCCCTGCTGAGCGAACTGCTCCAGCTGCTGCATCAACCGCCGGACCGCCTGCTCATCCTGCTGCCGCAGCTCCCGCCAGATCGGATCATTGGCCTGCCCGTCCTGCTCGTACTTGCGATAGGCGGCCAGCCCCTCCAGCTTGGAGGAGATGGTCGTGATCAGGTTGTAGACCTCATTGTCGACGAGGGTCGTCTCTCGCCCCGAACTCTGATCGCCACTGCTCATCCTGAACCTCCATGATAATAGAGCCGCTCCGGCTCGTGATGTGACCGACCCTCACCTTGCATGCGCCATGCCATCGTCCGCGCGTTCGTGGGCCGCCGCGGCCGAGAGGCGGCCTGTCAGCCGCGGCTTTCCCGATGCCCCGCGTGATGGCTGCGGCCGAGGCTCCCTATCAGCACTCGGTGACCCGATGATCGGCACCGACGAGCGGGGAGCTCTCTAGGTTGATACGTCTCGTGTAGATCCCTTGACAACTTTTCGCAACTATGCTATTAATTTCTTCAGACGGATTGGCCAGCTTGCGGCCACTGTCGTTCGGTTCAGGTTCGCTTTGCGCGCTTGGATTGCGTGATGGAGGTGAGAGCGATGGTTAGCACGTTTCCCCTCGGTTCAGACATGGTCCTGCTCCGCGACGCGATGCACCAGCTCCTTGAGGATAGCTTCATCCCCTCGGGTGGATCGCGCTACGACACGAACTCCGGCACTCGCGCCATGATGCGGCCGCTGCCGTTGGACGTCTATGCCACCCCGGACGAGGCGGTGGTCATTGCCGCGGTACCCGGCATGAACCCCGAGACCTTGGAGGTCAGCATCAACCAGAACACCCTGACCTTGACGGGCACGGTCCCGACCGCGGCCGACAGCGAGCAGGGGCAGCAGGCGACCTGGTATCTGCGTGAATTGTGGCATGGGCAGTTCCAGCGGACGGTGACGTTGCCGTTCGAGGTCGATGGGGGGCAAGCCGAGGCCACCTTCGAGCATGGCATCGTGCGCATCACCCTGCCGAAGGCGGAGCGGGCGAAGCCGCACAAGATCGCGATCAAGGCGGCGAGTGGCCAGGAGGAGGCGATCGAAGCGGGCAGGTAAGCAGACACGGGCTGACGGGCGCGTGCTGGCATGCAGCCACTGAGCGCCCGCGCCCCCGGCTCGCTGAAGGCGGCATCGGCCTGCCTTCGAGTCGAGCGCTAGACAGGTGGCGGCGCGGCTGGGGACTCTCCTGGCCGCGCCGTTTCCTCGCGTGATCCTCCTAACGAACTCCACAACGCCCCGAGACGGCGAAGTTGAAGCCGGATTGCCCGCTGACAGCGCGGGCCGGCTTGACGAATGAGCCCATATCCCTCATAAGGAGAGCTATCCAGCCAGGCGCAAACCGGGTGTCACCGCTCGACCGTATGCACGCTCGGTGATGTCGCGCCGGTGGCGGGATAGAAAGTGGGTGCCCGATGTTCGTGCTCAGACGCCTGCGATTCGCGTTCGACCGGCTCCCGACCTTCTTCGAAGAACCGGAGGTGGCGCGCTACGTCACGCTGGCTGGCTCGGCGGGCGGCTTCACTATCCCTGACCCGGCCGCCAGCTTGCCGCTCAGCGATCGCCACTTTCGGGATATCGACGCGCCCGGGCTCATCCCCCGCTCGCTGCCGGTGATCTTCTTTCGAACGGCCCACACCGGGAGCCCACAATTCGGCGTTCGCCTGAACACCACACCGTTGACCCAGCAGACCGTCTCCCAGGCTGGCCCTCACGCCTGGCACGAGATCGTTCCCGCTGGTGCGCTCAAACCCGAGGACAACGAGCTGACCTTCTCGGTGCAGGGGGAGGGCAACGTCACCTTCTCCGACGTGGTGATCCTGTATCAGTCGAACCAGCTCACCGTGCGGCGACCCCTGCCGGATCAAGTGCTCGATCCGGGCTGATCCCGGCCGTAACGCCGATCAAGCGCTCGACCGCCACGACTCCTTCTCCAGTTGGTTGCCGGGATGGCTGTCAGCAGCCAAACAAAGCCCGGGCGCTCGTCCGCTCGGGCTTCGCTTTTAGGCGCGTCCAACCCATCTTCTCGGGAGCCGATGATGGGACCTCGAACCCGCAACCCGTTTTGTCGCCGAGAGGGTTGATTCCACGGCTCCCCAAACTTGACGATCATGTCTATTCACAAGATATAACGAGCTTGCTTATCCGTACATGCTCACCCAACCGGTGCGCCAATGTACCCATCCCCTACCCAGGCCAACTCCGCTCGGAACCTGCCTCAACCGAACTGACACCGGTCTTCGAGCAGAGCGAATGAGATCCCGCGCACATGGAGCATGGACTTTCCATTCCTGTGGCATCGATTGTGACCACCTCCTCGCACTGGCATCGATCTCCTGGCATTGATCTCTACGAGGTTTGAGCTTGATAGACTAGCGGTACGCTGCCGACGGGGAGAGGAGGATATCGCTCGTGACGTGGAGGGGGCTGGCGGCTTTGCTTGGCGGTATCCTGTGCTTGCTCCTGACGCCTGTCCAAGCGTCCATCTGGAGCGGCAGCGATTCACCACCAGTGGTCCTGGCGGCCGGACCGCTCCTGGATCTCGCCGACAGGATTCACGGCAGCTTCGGTCTTCGGTTTGGCCTTGATGAGTATTACTTCTATGGCAGGATGTTCTTCCTCGTGTACCTGGCGGCCATCGCCGGGCTCGTGAGTCTACACGCCCTTCAATCGGGTGGCGGGCCGGGGGAGCGGGTCTGGTTCCGCGTGGTGCTCGCCGGGTTGGTGGTCGCGCTCGCTGGCGACATCGTGGCATATTGGGGAGGGAGTGGAGATATCTCGGAGAGTCCTGTGCAGGGGATGGGATTCACGATCGAGATGCTGGGGATCCTCGCGATGCTGATCGGATCCGTCTTCTATGGCAGGGTGACGCTGCGTGGGGACGCTGTTCCGGACTGGGTTGCGTGGCTACTGATGGTCGCCGGTCCCGCCGCCGTCCCGGTCGTTTTCCTTGCCAACTACATCCCGCATGGGGCGGTGCTGCCGTTCAGCCTGGCGATGGCGATCGTGGGGTACTTTCTCTTGACGCGGGACGTAGGATCACACAGGCGCATGTGAACCGAGGTATAGCTGCCCCTGGTCGATCGCCTGAGTGCGCCACCAGTGTCAAACGGCGGTGATTGGCTACACAGGGGCAACATCCGAAGCAACAAAGCCCGGACGGATCGACCGTCCGGGCTTCTCTCTTGGCGTATTCATGGCAATTTCTCGGGAGCCGACGATGGGACTCGAACCCGCAACCTGCTGTTTACAAAACAGCTGCTCTGCCAATTGAGCTACGTCGGCATGCCGCCAGCGGCTGGCGGCGTCGGATAGAGTATCCAAAGCAGCCACCCTCGATGTCAAGGCTATGCGCCGGGTGCCGATGCACGAGCCGCGCAGGTGGACGGCGCCAACCGGTGGGGGATGGGTCCGACACCGGAGAACGATCAGATCACGCGTCACTGGGTGTCGACAGGAATTGTCGATGCCCGGACGCATCTCAGGGGGTTGGCAGGGCATGCGGCTGCCTTGCCCATCTCGGGGTCTCGACAGGACAAGGTGATGCTTGATCCGTCTCGGGACGATGGCACAAAACGGTGACGCCGTCTGTTCCGCGGCTGGTCGAGCAGACGACTCTGGGAGGAAGAGGGTGCGGATGATGGCTGATCTGCCGACCGCGGTCGATGTCGCGATCGTCGGCGGCGGCATCATGGGGACGAGCCTGGCTTGGGCGCTCGCGAAACGGGGCGCGGGGCGAGTCGCCCTCTTCGAGCGGTCGGTGATCGCGGCGGGGGCGAGTGGGCGGACCGGCGCCCTGCTGCGGCAGCACTACTCCAACCGGCCGGAAGCAATGCTTGTCCGCGAAAGTTTTCAGGTCTTCTCGAACTGGCCGGAGGTGGTCGGCGGGCCGCCGGTCCACACCCCGACCGGGCTGGTCGTGATCGTCGATGCCGGGCGAGGGTGCGAGGAGAACTTGGCGCGCCTGCACCGCAACGTCGCGATGCAGAATGCGGTCGGCATCCCCGCCTCGGTCATCTCGCCCGAGCAGCTCCAGCGGTTGCAGCCGGCGACGCGGGTCGATGATCTCACCGCCGTCGCCTTCGAGCCACTCAGCGGCTATGTCGATGCGATCGCCGCCACCCAGGGGATGGCGCGGGCGGCGATGGTCGCTGGCGCCGAGATCTACGAGGCGTCGCCGGTGACCGCGAT
>JACCSN010000525.1 GCA_013812985.1 Hyphomicrobiales bacterium
CCGGGATTGATCGTGACCGGCGGCGTGCCCGGCGCGTTGCGGTTGATGACCGGGATGATCCACGGGCCGGAATAATCCGGGTCGATCGTGCCGATCGATTGGCCGAGGATGATGCCGGACCGGGCGCCGAGCCCGCTCCGCGGCACGATGAAGGCGGCGACATCCGGGCGCCGGATGAGGATCGCCACGCCCGACGAGACCATGACCGCCGGCGCCTGCGGCGCCACCGCGACCGGCGCGTCGATGCAGGCGCGAAGGTCGATCCCGGCGGCGAACTCGGACCCGTAGGCGGGCAGGCCCCATTCGTGGAGCCTCGCATCCAGCACCTTCATCTCGAATTGGATCAGGTCGTCCATGGGATCGGGCGGGCCGCCGTCGGAGATCGGAGCCTCAGCGCTCAGGCCGGATGTCGAGCGAGCCGTTCTGGAGCGGGATCGGCTCAGGTTGCGGCCTCTGCGGGGCGGCGGTGGTCGGCTCAGGTTCTGGCGCGGGAGATAGGGTCGGCGACGCAAGCGGAGGCGACTCTCCGCGCTCGGCGCCGGCCTGAAAATGCGCCGCCACCCGTTCCACCAGCCGTTCCGCGACCTCCGCCTTCGACATGTCCGGCCAGCTTTCGACGCCGCCCGCGGTGACGAGATGGACCCGATTGCGCTCCCCGCCCATGATGCCCGTTTCGGGGGAGACATCATTCGCCACGATCCAGTCGCAGCCCTTGCGCCGGAGCTTCGCCCGCGCGTTGGCCAGGAGGTTCTCCGTTTCCGCGGCGAAGCCGACGAGCAGCGTCGGGCGCTGCCCTCCATTGGCGAGGCCGGCCAGAATATCGGGATTCTCCACGAGAGCGAGGGCCGGGGAACGCCCATCCTTCTTGAGCTTCTCACCGCTCTCGTCGGCTACGCGCCAATCGGCGACGGCCGCCGCCATGACCGCGATGTCCGCCGGGAGCGCCTTCTGGACGGCCGACTGCATCTCCCGCGCCGTCTGGACGGACACGACCCACACGCCGGCCGGGGGAAAGATTTCTACCGGCCCGCTGACCAGCGTCACGTCTGCGCCCGCTCGGCCGAGCGCCGCCGCGATGGCATGCCCCTGGCGGCCGGAGGACCGGTTGGCGAGGAAGCGCACCGGGTCGATCGGCTCATGCGTCGGCCCGGAGGTCACGACGGCTCGGAGGCCCGTCAGCGGCCCTGCATCTTCTGAGAAATGCGCCTCGATCGCCGCCAGGATCGCCGCCGGCTCGGCGAGCCGCCCGAGCCCCGCTTCGCCGCTTTCCGCCATCTCTCCCGATTCCGGTCCGACGAAGCTGACGCCGTCGGCGCTGAGCCGCGCGACGTTCCGCATGGTCGCCGGATGCGACCACATGCGCGGGTTCATGGCAGGCGCTGCCAGCACCGGCTTGTCCGTGGCGAGCAGCACGGCGGTGGCGAGGTCGTCGGCAAGCCCGTGCGCCATGCGGGCGAGCAGATCGGCCGTCGCCGGCGCCACGACCACGAGGTCCGCCTCGCGCGACAGCCGGATGTGGCCGATCTCATGCTCCTCGTCGAGGTCGAAGAGGCCGGAGGAGACGCGCTCCCCGGAAATGGCGGAAACGGCGAGCGGCGTGACGAAGCGCTCGGCGGCTTCGGTCATCACCGGGCGCACCGTCGCGCCGCGCTCGCGCAAGCGCCGGATGAGCTCCAGCACCTTGTAAGCGGCGATGCCGCCGCCGATGACGAGCAGGATGCGCCGGCCCTGAAGCGATTGCATGGCGCTCCTCATACCACCGAAACGACCAAGGCCGCGACGGCGATGCCCGATGCCCCGAGCGCGACCACCCAGAGCGCCATGCGCTGCGCGCGGCCCTGGCGGCCGACCTCCCGGCCGATGCCCTCGACGGTGTCTTCATGCAGGCGAATGCCGCGTTCGCTCACGGCGTCGAGGTCGGCGGTGATGCGTTCGGCGCGCCGCGCCAGCTCCGGGATCTGCAAGGCGAACCGCGACAGCGAGCCAAAAAGGTCGGCGGCCTGCTCAAGCCGCCCGGACACCCCGAAATTGCGCTCAATCCAGTCGCGCACGACGGGCTCCGCCGTCATCCACATGTCGAAATCCGGGTCGAGTCGCCGCGCCACGCCCTCCACCACAACCATCGTCTTCTGCAGGAGCACGAGCTCCGGCCGGGTCTGCATGTCGAAAATTTCGGTGACTTCGAAGAGCAGCCCGAGGAGCTTGGCCATGGAGATGTCGCTCGCCCGATGGCCGTGGATGGGTTCGCCAATCGCCCTGAGCGCCTGGGCGAAATCCTCGGCCGAGTGGATGGCCGGCACATAGCCGGCTTCCAGATGCACCTCGGCGATTCGCCGGTAGTCGCGGCGGATGAAGCCGTAGAGGATCTCGGCCAGAAACCGGCGTTCCTTCGGCCCGATGCGCCCCATGATGCCGAGATCGACCGCCACCAGCCGGCCGGCGGGGTCGACGAAGAGGTTCCCCTCGTGCATGTCGGCGTGGAAGAAGCCGTCGCGGAGCGCGTGCCGCAGGAACGACTGCACCACGGTCGCCGCGATCAACTTGGAATCGTGCCCGGCCGCCGTGATCGCCTCGCGATCCTGGAGTTTTGCCCCCTCCACCCATTCGGTGACGAGCACGTCGCGCCCGGTGAGCTCCCAATTGACCGCCGGGACGCGAAAATCCGTCTCGTCCTTGATGTTCTCCGTCAGCTCCGAATAGGCCGCGGCTTCGAGCCGGAGATCCATTTCCAGCGTGACGCTGCGATGCAGGATCTCCACCACGGCGAGCGGCTTCAGCCGGCGCGTCTCCGGCGCGTTCCGCTCGATGAA
>JACCSN010000535.1 GCA_013812985.1 Hyphomicrobiales bacterium
GCAGCGTCGTCGTCCTCGACGCGAACGAACCCGGCATGGGGGCAAGCTCGCGCAACCACGGGATGCTCGGCCGGAACTTCAAGCACCCGTTCGGGAAATTGCTGGAGACGCGCGGCCTCGATGCCGCTATCGGCTATTACGGCGAGCTGAACGAGGCCTATGCTTCCGCGCTCGCGCGCATCCAGGACGAGGGGCTTGCGTGCCACCTCAGGAAGACCGGCCGCTTCATCGGCGCCTTGTCGCCCGCACATTACGAGCGCCTGGCAAGGGAATATGAGCTGCGCGCCAGGCATATCGGCGAAGCGGTCGAGATCGTTCCCTATTCCGGGCAGACGGAGATCGGCTCCGCCCACTATCACGGCGGCGTCGTAATTCACGATAACGCCGCGCTGCAACCGGCCCTTTATTATCAGGCCATGCGGCGGCGAGCCGAGAATGCGGGCGCATCGATCTTCAGCCGGGCCGCCGTGACCGGCATCCAGCGTCAGAATGACGGTTTTGAACTCCGCACGGCGCGCGGACGCATCACCGCCCGGGACATCCTTGTCGCCACGAACGGCTACACGGCAAATTGGATGTCATGGTATTTTACCAGGCTCGTTCCCATAAACGCCTATACGATCGCGACCGAGCCGCTCCCCGAGGACATAGCCAAAGCATTGTTGCCAGGCCACCGAACCTACCACGACAACAGACGACGCTCGAACCCCTTCCTGCTCGCGCCGGACGGCAGCAATCGGCTGTTGTTCGGCGCCCGCACGGGACAGCTCCCGCCCGCTTCGCTCCGTATGCTCGCCTCGAAGATATACGACGACCTGCTCTTCTTCTTTCCGCATCTGGACGGCGTGAAGCTGACCCATGCCTGGCTCGGCAGGTGCGCGGCTACCTGGGATCTCTTCCCGCACACCGGAATGCACGACGGAATTCATTACGCGCTCGGCTACTGCTTCTCCGGCAATGCGATGGCGCCCTACCTCGGACGGAAATCGGCGCTCCGCATCCTGGGCTCGCGCGAAGCGGCGACGCGCTTCGACAGCGCGTCTTTCCCGCAGGTTCCATGGCCGGCGCGCAGCCGTTGGTTCATGCCGGGCCTGATGGCCGGATATTCGTGGGCTGATCGTCCCGTTTCCCCGCTCGCGGCCGCGCAAGCGACCCGAACTCCGGCTGAGTCCAGAGGCGCCGGCGTCGGAAGCGAGGCGCAGGGATGAGGCGCGGCTTTGCAATCGACATCGCGGAGGCCGCGCGACGCGGCGCTCCTGGCTCGGGAGAAGCGGACGCATGCTGAATTATGAGCGGATACTGATCACCGGAGCGGCCGGGAAGCTCGGTCACCATCTCCGGGGGACCCTGAAGCCGCTCGCTCGCGTGCTGCGGCTGACGGATGTCGCGCCTTTGCAGCCGGCGGCGGCCGGCGAGGAGGCCCGTCAGGCCGATCTTGCGGACGAGGCCGCCGTTTTCGAGATGATGGCCGAGGTCGATGCCGTCGTGCATCTCGGTGGCATTATCCGGGAAGCGCCTTTCGCCGACATCCTGCGATCGAACATCCTCGGGGGGCACAACGTCTGGGAAGGCGCCCGCCGGGCCGGCGTGAAGCGCATCATCTTCGCCAGCTCCTGTCACGCGGTCGGCATGTACCGGCGCGACGAGCGGCTCGACGCCAGTGTCCAGCACCGCCCTGACGGCTATTACGGCTTAAGCAAGGCATTCACCGAGGACCTGGCGCGCCTCTATTACGACCGCCATGGCATCGAGACCGCGTGCCTGCGCATCGGCTCCTGTCTTCCCGAGCCGACGGGCGAGCGCATGCTCGCAACCTGGCTTTCACGACCCGATTTGACCCGACTGGTGACCGCTTGTCTCAGCGCGCCCTATCTGGGCTACGCGGTGCTCTATGGCATGTCGGAAAACCAGCAGACCTGGTGGGACAATTCCCATGCCGACTACATTGGCTATCGCCCACAGGATTCGGCGGAGGCGTTCCGCGACAAGCTGCGCGCGACGCCCGGGCCGCTGGACCGGGACCATCCGGCCGTCAAATACCAGGCCGGACATTTCGCCGAAGGGATGCAGCAATGAGCGCAAGCAGCCCGGGCGCCGTCAGGCGTCTTTTCACGCGCGCCGGTCCCTGGCGCGACGGAATTATCGGCTTCGCGGTTCTTTTCGTTGCCTGGGAGGCCGCGGCGCGCCTGCTCGACATTCCGCGCTACATCCTGCCGGCGCCCACCGTGATCTGGTCCGATTTTCTCGAGCGTTATCCGCGCATGATGGATGCGGCCGTCACCACCGCCGGTGAGATCGTCCTGGGCTTCATCCTCTCGGTGCTGGTCAGCATCCCGCTGGCCATCCTCATCAGCTATTCGCGCCCGATCGAGCGCTCGGTGATGCCGATCATCGTCGCCCTGCAGATCATCCCGAAGATCGCCATCGCACCGCTCTTCATCATCTGGTTCGGATTCGGCCTCGCGCCGAAGCTGCTTCTGGTTTTCCTGCTCTGCTTCTTCCCCATCCTGGTGAGCGCGACGACCGGTCTGAGATCGGTTCCCTCCGACGTGTTGGACCTCGCCCGATCAACCGGCACCACGGAGTTCCTGGTGTTCCGCAAGATCCGGCTGCCGCATGCGCTGCCCAGCATCTTCACCGGGCTGAAAGTAGCGGCGACGCTGGCCACCACGGCGGCGATCGTCGCCGAGTTCGTCGCCTCCGACCGGGGGCTCGGATACATGCTCCTGGAGTTCAACGGCAATCTGGAGACCGGGATGGTGTTCGCCACCGTGATCCTGCTCAGCTTCATCGGGGTCGCCCTGTATTCCGTTGTCGAGTTCATCGAACGCCGAGCCGTGTCCTGGCACGTCTCGCAGCGCAGCCAGGCCGGCAGCAATCCGCTGATCGGCTCATGACCAGGAGTGGAGGACGAAGCATGAATGCTCTGTTGCGGCTCATAGCGCCGATCGCGATCACGGCGAGCGCCGTTTTCGCGCCCTCGGCCCAAGCGCAGGACGCTGTCACGTTCCGGCTGAACTGGTATCTCAGCGGCTGGATGGCGCCGTTCTATTACGGGATCCAGGAAGGCTACTACAAGGATGTCGGGATCGACGTGACGATTTCCGAAGGACGCGGCTCCGGTGTGGCGGTGCAGATCGTCGGGGCAAAGCAGGAAACCTTCGGCTTCGCGGACGTATCGACCCTGATCCTTGCCGTTGCCAAGGATGTTCCCGTGAAGTCGGTCGCCTCGATCCTCAACGTGAACGACGCCGGCATCATCTCGCTTGAAGGCAGCGGCATCAAGACGGCGGCGGACCTCAAAGGCAAGCGCATCGCAATCACGGCAGGCGACTCGGCGACCGCCACCTTTCCCGCCGTCCTGGCCGCCAACAACATCAGCCGCGACGACATCACGCTGATCCAGGTGGACGCCGCGGCCAAGCCGGTCATGGTGATGGAGAAACAAGCCGACGCCTTGCTTGGAGGCCTGAGCGACCAGCCGTTCCTTATTCAGGAGAAAGGCTTCAAGACGGAGGCGGTGACGTTCGCGGAGCTGGGCGTCAGCCTGGTCGGCTTCGCGGTGATTGCCCATAACGACCTTATCGAGGAAAACCCTGATCTGGTCCGCCGCTTCGTCGCCGCGACATCCCGGTCCTGGGAAGCCGCGCGCGACAACCCCGAATCCGTGATGTCGTCGCTCCATGCCGTGAAACCCGACTTCGACCTCGAACGCGGCTTGAAGCAGCTCAAAATCATGCTTGAACTGATGGACACGCCCAACACCGAGGGTAAGCCAGCGGGCTACCACGGAGAGGCGGATTGGGCCGCGCTCCTCGAACTGCTGAAGCAATATCGCGATCTGCAGACGGACCTACCGACCACGGCGTTCTTTACCAACGAGTTCGTCCCCGCTCAATGAACCCCGGCATCAGGAGCGCTGACAGACAATGACGATCGCCGCGCGGAGACCCTGCGCCATTCAAATCGATGGAGTGACGCAGGTTTTTCGCCGCGGCGACGCCGTGACACACGCACTCGAACGGGTCGAGCTCGCCGTGGAATCCGGCGAGTTCGTCTCCGTTGTCGGTCCGTCCGGTTGCGGCAAGAGCACGTTGATGAAGATCATTTCCGGGCTGCTCGCGCCGAGTTCCGGAAGGGTTCTCATCGACGAGCGGCCCGTCGCCGGCCCGCATACGGATCTGGGCATCGTCTTCCAGAGCCCGGTCCTCTTGGATTGGCGCACGATCCTTGGGAACGTCATGCTGCAGGTCGAGCTGCGGCGCAAGCCGCGCGCGGAATATCTCGACAGGGCGCGGATGCTGCTGGAGGCTGTGGGCCTGGGCGAGTTCTCCGACCGCTATCCGTATGAGCTTTCGGGCGGCATGCAGCAGCGGGCCGGGATCTGCCGGGCCCTGATTCATGACCCGCCGTTGCTCTTGATGGACGAGCCGTTCGGCGCGCTCGACGCGCTGACCCGCGAACAGATCCGAGTCGACATCGAAGAGCTTTGGCTGGAAAGCCGCAAGACGGTGATCTTCATAACCCACTCGATCGACGAGGCGGTGCTTCTGTCCGATCGCGTCGTGGTCATGTCGCCTCGGCCGGGAAGAATCGAGCGCGTCGTACCGATCCCATTGGCGCGGCCTCGCGGTCTGGTGGCGAAGCGTCTGCCTGAGTTCACAGCCCTGGTCGACGAGATCACGGGTGTGTTCCTCGCGCGCGGCGTGCTGCGCGGAGGACGGTCCGCGCTCGCCGTCTGACATCCAAATTATCAAAAGCTCCAGAAAACGCGTCGAACAGCGCGCGGTCAATGAAGCCAGCGGCCTGCCCATCCCCCGCAAGCTCACAAGGCGCGTGCCCCGATGCCTGAACAACGCCGGCATGTCCGGCGGCCGTCGTGGCGGTTTCCAAGTCGATGAAGCGGGCTTGGCACTAAGGAAAGCAAGGGATGGCGCGGATTGGACGCGCGCCCAAGATCTTGTGGGTGTCCGATAGTACCCAGTCCCGCTGACCATCACCCATGAGCACTGCGCAGACCGACGGATATGATTTGCCAAGGCCCGGAACCCGTAGGAAGAGCCGAGGAGTGACTTCTACGATCAACGATTGCCGGGCAGGACGCGAACGGACTGGCGTTCGCCTATATCTATGTGAGGGGCACCGGGCTGAAAGGATCACTTTGCTCGCCGCGACCTGGTGCGGCCGGGCAATGAGGGTAGAGCGAGACTGCTGCTTCACCCGCCCCTGCCCCATCCCTGGAAGCGAGTTAGCGGCCAAGGGGTCAGCGGGACTGAACGCGGCAGCGCGCGACGTGAATTCTCGTGGATGACCGCAGGACTGCTCGTCTCCGTGAAATAGGCTCAATCGACGGCAACCACCTGCACCTCCGCGCCCACGAGCGTGGCGGTGTTGCCAACGGCTTTGCCGAGGAGCGCGCGTGCTATTGGAGACAAGTAGGAAACCGACCCTCGCGCGACGTCGGCCTCGTCCTCGCCGACGATCCGGAACGTCTGACGTCTGCCATCGCCGCGGTCGAACGTCACCCTGCTGCCGAACACCACCGTCCCGGACCCGACATTCGGTTCAACCAGACGCGCGCTGGCCCGGCGGGCCATGTAGTAACGCAGGTCGCGCGAAGCGCGAGCCATGGCAGTGCGGTCCGCATTAGCGCCGCTGGTAACCTGAGCGGCAGCGTAGACCGCTCGGGCTGCGGCGAGAGCGGTATCCAATTCGGCCAAACCTTTCGTGGTGACCAGGTTTGGGTGAGGCGAAATAGGTCGGTCGGGAAGGTGTGCAGCTGCAGCCTCGATGTCCTCTTCCCGTGTGAATGCGACGCTCACGTACGAAATCCCTCCCTGTCCTGACCCGTTTGCAGTGACACGCACGAAGACCGCACGTCGACCCCCCCATCGGAACCGCGCGCCGCTTCAGACCCTTTGTCGCCGGTTTCGCGTCGAGCGAAGATGAAAAGCGCCGGGATTGGTTGCGATCCAAATGATGTGCCGCGCTCCACCGCCCGCTCCATTGGCGCGCACGCGCAACTCATCGACCTCAAGCCCCGTCTGGCGAAGTCGCCGGGCAAAGTTCCTGTTCGGTCCCGAGGACCACACAGCAAGCACCCCACCGGGGCGCAGCGCCGTTCGGGCCGCGCACAATCCTTCCATGTTGTATAGCCTGTCATTGGCTTCGCGGGTCAGTCCTTCGGGTCCGTTATCGACATCAAGTAAGATCGCGTCGTAGGTCGCCCGGGCGGACCTTATCAGGCCGCCTACGTCCTCTTCGAGTATCGTGAGGCGTGGATCGGTCAGGCTATCGCCGAAGATCTCCGCCATTGGACCGCGGGCCCAGGCCACGACGGCCGGCACCAGTTCCGCAACGGTGACCCGAGCCTCAGGGCCGAGTTCGGCAAGCGCAGCGCGGAGCGTGAAACCCATGCCAAGCCCACCGATGAGCACATGCGGCCGTTCCCGGTCTTGCATTCTCGACAACGATATCGTCGCGAGCGCCTCCTCAGAGCCACTGAGACGGCTGTTCATGAGCTCATTCTGCCCCAACATGATTGAGAACTCGGCGCCGCGCTGTCCGAGGCGGAGTTCGCCGCCTCCACCAGGCACGATTGCGGTATCGAGCGAAATCCAGGGGATCACGGATGTCTCGTCAGCTGGTTGGAAGGGCTTCGCCTGAGACAGACGCAAGAAGAAGGGCCGTCCAGTCCGTGACACCCGTACACGCGGCGGTGGCTGCCGGCAATGTGGGTAGAGCAGCAACACGGGCGCTCAAGGGCTTGCGCCAGATCCAGAGAGCGGCGCTTGTATCGGTGGTCAAGTCATCCAGAGCCTCGGCGGCCCTTGTTTTTACACCGGCCACAAACGATCTCTGAGTGGCTGACATATTCCGATGACCGAAGCGCCTGATGACCGTCCAAATCCCTTTCAACAACACGTATGCCCGTCTGCCGGATCGCTTCTTCGCACATATCGCGCCGACCCCGGTGTCCGGGCCGAGGCTTATCCGGCTGAACAATCAGCTTGCTGTCCAACTCGGCCTCGATCCTCAATGGCTGGCCAGCGAAGAGGGCGTAGAAGTCCTGGCAGGTAAACGCATTCCGGACAGGGCCGAGCCGATTGCGACCGCTTATGCCGGGCACCAATTCGGGGGTTTCGTGCCGCAGCTCGGCGACGGGCGCGCCATTCTCCTTGGCGAGGTAATCGATCGGGACGGGGTACGCCGCGACATTCAGCTCAAGGGCTCGGGCCGGACACCCTTCTCGCGGGGCGGGGACGGGAGGGCCGCGCTCGGCCCGGTCCTGCGAGAGTATGTGGTCAGCGAGGCGATGGCGGCGCTCGGAATCCCCACGACGCGCGCGCTGGCGGCGGTGATCACCGGGGAAGAGGTGGTGCGCGAGAGGATGCTTCCCGGCGCGGTGCTGACGCGCATCGCATCGAGCCATATTCGCGTCGGGACCTTTCAGTTCTTCGCAGCACGCGGCGACATCGAGGGGCTGCGG
>JACCSN010000542.1 GCA_013812985.1 Hyphomicrobiales bacterium
TGGCACGCTCGCCGCCCTCCCGCTCGCCGGTATCGTCGACTTCGAGGCGGAGCAGGCGCGCCTGGAGAAGGAGATCGCCCGCATCGAGGTCGAGACCGCGCGGATCGACAAGAAGCTCGCCAACGAAGGCTTCGTCGCCCGCGCGCCGGAGGATGTGGTGGAGGCGGAACGCGAAAAGCGCGCCGCCTACGCGGAAGACGGCGAGCGGCTGAAGGCGGCGCTGAAACGCCTCCAGGACGCGAGCTGATCGGGAGCCACCGCTGGGACTAGAGCCGGCCCGCTTTGCTTGCCCCTATCGTGGCGTCGGGCCATATGCTAGTTGTTTCATCGGCGGTTTTCGGAGTTTTCAATGAGCAGCTGGGCTAGCAGCAAAGCGGATCCTGTTACAACGTTCCTCACAGGACGGCGCCCAAGCGAGAGATGGGACGAGGAGTCCATCTCTGTTGGACGCGGTGACTCATCCTTCCCGGTCGACCAACTCGTGCGGGCGCTCGGCGCACCTGGAATGAACAGTGATCGTGTCAGCATCGATGAGGTTGCCCGAAGGGCCGGCGTCGCTCCAGAGTCCATCCGGCGGTCGGCTGAAGTGGCGGAACGGTTGGATGTCGTGCGGGTGGATCGCAGCGTCAACCCCTGCGTCCTCACCTTGACGCAACTTGGCGAAAAGGCGCTTGCATTCGGAGTTGCGTGATCCGGACAGGTCGAGATGAGTGGTCCAGGCTTCATCGCCTTCATCAAAAATCCTGAGTTTTTGTCTTGGCTTCTCCTTATCGCGAGCTTGTTCTCCCTAGCGATCTGCTGGGAACGCCTGCATACGTTGCGGCAAGCTGGTGGGTCAGCAAAGTTATCCGGGGCAGACCTGGAAAGATTCATAACGCAAAGGCGTAAACGCCAACAGCGTCTGTTGCTTATATCCTTTGTGGCAGGACTTATTTTCGTCGGAGCCTTTCTTGAGCTGACCGAACTTACGACAGGAAGGAGTTACCTGGGCTTCATCGTCACGATGGGTGTCGGAACGCTTCTCGGGATGTCCGAGTTGCTCGCTCGCTACAAGGATGAGCCCGGTCGCGCCCTGACGACGTGGGGCGGTTTTGGCTATATGAGCCTGAACGGGGTCGCTGCCGTCGTCGCGCTTATTGTCCTGCTCGTCTGGAAGCCCGAATGGCTTTTCGGGGACGCAATCCCGAAGTGCCCGCCCGGCGAGGCACTTTGCCCGGGCAGCATCACAGACCTCGCGGTCTGGCTCAAGGCGGTCGCCGTGGCTGGCTTGGGTTCCGCCGCGATCTTCCGCGCCTCGTTCCTGAAGATCAAGACGGCCGACGGGGAGACGCGGATCGGCCCGGACGTCATCCTTGACACATTGCTGGCCACGACTGACCGTCAGGTTGATCGGGCTATGGCGGGGCCGCGTGGCGAGCGGATCGCAAAGGTAATGGAGGACATCTCCTTCGCTCGGGCGAAGGATGTCCTGCCGACCCTGTGTTTTGCGCTCATGCAGAACGTCAACCCTGACGAGTCGCAGCGGGTCTCGACGCAGATCAACGCCCTGGAAGTCGCGAAAACGATACCGGACAGGGTCAAGGCCTACGCCCTCGGCCTCCATCTCATGAACGTCGTTGGCCACGATGTGCTATCGCTGGCCGTAGCTCGTACTAAGGACCTGATGTGGCCGGACCACGCGAAAGCCGGCCCGGCTGCGCAGCTTCTCGACAAGCTCAAAACGATCCCGCCGGAATCTCTCATACAGGTGGTCTTTCCCTACGCCTTGACGTTCAGGCCGGACCTAAAGGGCGAGCAACGCCTGGAGTTGTTTGGAAGGCTTGAAAAAGTGCTGAAGGAGAACTGGCCGATCGTCGTGAAGAGCCTTGTGATTGGAAGCTATCTAGTCGGCGAGATCGGCGTGCAGCCTGTCGAGATGGCCGTCGACCATGTCTTATCGCATCTGGGAACCGCACCGGCTCCGCCGCCCGGCAATTCGGTAGACCAGCTAACCGCACCGGCAGATCCGAAGTGAGATCCGGGGCTGCGGCGTCCCGTATGCTGGGTTGCAGCGCCCGGCTCGGCCGGAACTGATGGAGATCTGGTGAGCGCAGAAAGGCTCGCCAAGTTCGTGAAAACATTTACCTCCGGATGGCTCACGGCGGGCTTCGTGCACAAGCCGGTGTTCGGTTCTGCTACTCGTCGATCTTGGTTGGCTTCACGCTCGTTTTCCAGGCTTGCTAATCAGCAGATGCGATGCGCAGGGATGTTGCCGGCCTGGCCCCGCGCGTGGCGCAAGAAACCCCTGTCACCGTCCTGCCACAGCTGTTGCGAATCCGCGTCGATGCGCGTTTCGGCCCCCTTTGCGCCACGATCCCCCTTAATCTTCCTCAATAACTTGAAGGCATCCTACACGGGGCTTTTGGGTCTGCTCCCCTAAGACAGCGGAAGGCGCCGGGCGACCGGCGCGCTGAACCCGCGCGGGAGGGGGGCTGCGGGACGAGGCGGGCTATGGACGCGAAGACATTCGACAAGAACAATCTGCCCAGCCGTCATGTGACGGAGGGGCCGAGCCGGGCGCCGCATCGCTCGTACTACTATGCGATGGGGTTGACGCGCGAGCAGATCCATCAGCCCTTCGTCGGCGTGGCGACCTGCTGGAACGAGGCGGCGCCCTGCAACATCGCGCTGTCGCGGCAGGCGCAGGCGGCCAAGAAGGGCGTCGCCGCCGCCGGCGGCACGCCGCGCGAGTTCACCACCATCACGGTGACCGATGGCATCGCCATGGGCCATCAGGGCATGAAAGCGTCGCTGGTGTCGCGCGAGGTGATCGCCGATTCCGTCGAGCTCACCATCCGCGGCCATTGCTACGACGCGCTGATCGGCCTGGCCGGCTGCGACAAGTCGCTGCCCGGCATGATGATGGCCATGTGCCGCCTCAACGTGCCGTCGATCTTCATCTATGGCGGCTCGATCCTGCCGGGCACATTCCGCGGCCGGCAGGTGACCGTGCAGGACCTCTTCGAGGCCGTCGGCATGCATTCCGTCGGGAAGATGTCCTCCGACGATCTCGACGAACTGGAGCAGGTCGCCTGCCCGTCCGCCGGGGCCTGCGGCGCGCAGTTCACCGCCAACACGATGGCGACCGTCTCCGAAGCGATCGGCCTGGCGCTGCCCTATTCGGCGGGCGCCCCGGCGCCTTACGAAATCCGCGACCGCTTCTGCATGGCCGCCGGCGAGAAGATCATGGATCTGATCGCGAGGCAGATCCGGCCGCGCGATATCGTGACGCGGGAAGCCCTGGAGAACGCCGCGACGGTGGTCGCCGCCTCCGGAGGCTCGACCAATGCCGGCCTGCATCTGCCGGCCATCGCGCATGAATGCGGGATAAAATTCGACCTCTTCGACGTAGCCGAGATCTTCAAGCGGACGCCCTACATCGCCGACCTGAAGCCCGGCGGCCGCTACGTCGCCAAGGACATGTTCGAGGCCGGCGGCATCCCGCTGCTGATGAAGACCCTGCTCGATCACGGCTACCTGCACGGCGACTGCATGACCGTGACCGGCCGCACCATCGCCGAGAACATGGCGTCCGTGACTTGGAACCCGGACCAGGACGTGGTCCGCCCCGCCGACAACCCGATCACCGTGACCGGCGGCGTCGTCGGCCTCCGCGGCAACCTCGCCCCGGAAGGCGCGATCGTGAAGGTGGCGGGGATGCACAACCTCCGCTTCGCCGGGCCGGCCCGCTGCTTCGACAGCGAGGAGGCATGCTTCGCGGCCGTCGCCTCGAAAAGCTACCGCGAAGGCGAGGTGCTGGTGATCCGCTACGAGGGGCCGCGCGGCGGGCCGGGCATGCGCGAGATGCTGTCGACCACCGCCGCCCTTTACGGCCAGGGCATGGGCGACAAGGTTGCGCTCATCACCGACGGCCGTTTCTCCGGGGCGACCCGCGGGTTCTGCATCGGCCATGTGGCTCCTGAGGCTGCAATCGGCGGCCCGATCGGGCTTCTGCGCGACGGCGACATCATCGAGATCGACG
>JACCSN010000549.1 GCA_013812985.1 Hyphomicrobiales bacterium
CGTGATGCGCAAGGCCGCCATCTACCATGCGACCGATCGGGAAGTGCTTTCCGCGCTCGGCAAGGCGCTTGCCGCCGACGGGCGTTTCGAGGAGGCGCTCGGCACGGTGCGACGCGCCCAGCGAAGCGACAATCCGGATTGGCAGCTCCTGGCGACGGAAGGCGCCATCCTCGATTCGGTGGGCAAGAACGAGGAGGCGCGCGCCCTCTATCGTCAGGCGCTCGTCCTGGCTCCGGGCGAGCCGCAAATTCTCAACAATCTCGGCCTCTCCTATGTCCTCACCAATGAGCTGGAGCCGGCCGAGGAAGTGCTCCGACAGGCGGCAGCGAGTCCGAAGGCTACGTTGAAGACACGGCAGAACCTCGCGCTCGTGCTGGGCCTGCGCGGCAAGCGCGAAGAAGGCGGCGGGCCTTCAGGCGCCGCGGCCGCTGTTGCTCCGGCCCCGGCCGATTCCCTCGTGCAGCAGAACACCTGGGCGGAGATCGCCCAGAGCGGGTAGGAGCCTTCTTCTCCGCCACGGCTCGGCATGCGGCCAGCCTTCCTGAAAGCCTGGGAGCGCTTGCAAGCCGCCGCGGACCCTATTGTATGTTGGCGACCTGGATGGCGGCCGGCGTGATGATGACGGCGAAGAGCACGGGCAGGAAGAACAGGATCATCGGAACCGTGAGCTTTGGCGGCAGGGCGGCCGCCTTCTTCTCCGCCTCCGACATGCGCATGTCGCGATTCTCCTGGGCGAGAACGCGCAACGACTGGCTGACCGGCGTGCCGTATTTCTCGGCTTGGATAAGGCTGGTCACGACGCCGCGGACGCCTTCCAGCCCGGTGCGCTCCCCAAGGTTCTCGTAAGCCTTGCGGCGATCCTGGAGATAGGACAGCTCGGCTGTGGTGAGGCTCAGCTCCTCGGCCAGCGCGATCGACTGGGCGCCGATCTCTTCCGACACCTTGCGGAAGGCCGATTCGACCGCCATTCCGGATTCCACGCAGATAAGCAGCAGGTCGAGCGCATCCGGCCAAGCCCGCCTGACTGATTTCTGCCGCTTGCTGATCTGGTTCTTGACGTAGATCGTCGGACCGTAATAGCCGAAATATGCCACTGCCACGGTGATGCTGAGCTTGATGAAGAGTGGCTGGTCGAGCCGAATGACGACAAAGACATAGAAGGAGGCCAAGGCGAACATCAGGATCGGCATGACGAGTCGAATCGTGAGGAAAACGAACACAGGATTTTGGCCGCGAAAGCCAGCCTGGCGGAGCATCTTCACCATGCTCCCGTCTTCAACCTGCTTCATCAGATTGAATCGATCCACGATGTCCTTGAAGAATTTCGTCGGCTCGTTTTTCAGCGATGCCTGTTTCTTCTGCGCATCCAGCTTGGCGCGCTCGCGGGCGCGGATCCGTTCGCGCTCGCTGGAAACCTGCCGCATCCGAGTCCCGAGCTCGTCGCGAGCCAGATAGGGCCAGGCCACCACCACGATGGCGGAAAAGACCGCCAGCGCGGAGCACAGGGCGATGATCGTCTCCGGATTGTCGGTCAGTGCGTTCAGCAAGGTATTCAGCCTCAGAAATCGAAATTGATCATCTTGCGCATCACCATGATTCCCATGAGCATCCACAATGCGGAGCCGGCCAGCACGATATTGCCGGTCGTGGTCTGGAACAGGAGCATGATGTAGTCGGGGCTCGTCAGGTAGACGAGTATTGCGACCACGATCGGCAGGGAGCCGATGATGCCGGCGGAGGCCTTCGCTTCCGCGCTCATGGCGCGGATCTTGGCGTCCATCTTTCTCCGATCGCGCAGAACTTTCGAGAGATTGGAAAGCGCCTCGGCCAGGCTGCCGCCCGTGCGCGCCTGGATGGTGATGACGATGGCGAAGAAGTTGGTTTCAGCCAGCGGGATGCGCTCGGGAAAGCGGGCGACCGCGTCCGAGATCGGCATTCCGAGCGTCTGATCCTCCACGATCGCCTGGAACTCGGAGCGCACCGGCTCCTGCGCTTCCCTGGCGATCACCTTAAGGCAATCGATCAGCGGCAGGCCTGCCTTGACGCCGCGCACGATCACGTCGACCGCGTTGGGGAATTCGTTGCTGAACTTCTTGAAGCGCCTCTTGCGTTTCCAATTGACGTAGAAATTCGGTAAGATCACCCCGCCTGAAACGGCGAAGCCGGCGGCGGGCAGCAGCCCGAACCCCATGACCAGAAGCGCAAAGGCATAGGTGGCGAACGCCGCTCCCAGGCAAACAAGGTAATAGGTCCGCTTGCTCCAGCTCAGGCCGGCTTGGCGCATCCGCATGGTGAGCGTGAGCTTCTTGCTCTTTCGCGCCTTGGCTTTTTGCGCGTCCTCCAATTCCTTCAGCGTGTCTTCCACGTTGCGCTTGCGCCGGCCGTCGTCAAGCGCGGCGACGCGATCGGTCGGCTTGCGCTTGGTCGCGGCGACAGATTCCAGGCGCTTGTCGGATTTGCTCCCGCCGGAAAGCCGCGGATAGAGCGCGGCGATCCCGATCCCGCCCACCGAGAAGACGACAAGAAGCGTCACGGCGACCTGGACGGCGAAGGGGGACAGCATCTCCATGCGCCTAGGCCTTGGCGTCCGCCGCCGCGGAATCGAGGGCGGCGGCGAGCCGCGCCTCCTCCCCGTAATAGCGGGCCCGATCCCAGAATGCCGGCCGGCCGACACCCGTGGAGCGATGGCGGCCGATGATGCGGCCATTCGCATCCTCGCCGAGTATGTCGTAGATGAAGAGGTCCTGGGTGGTCACCACATCGCCCTCCATGCCGAGCACCTCGGTGATGTGCGTGATCCGCCGCGAGCCGTCCCGCAGACGCGCGGCCTGCACGATCACATCGACCGATGAGGTGATCATCTCGCGCAAGGTCTTGGAGGGCAGCGAGTATCCCCCCATGGTGATCATGGATTCGATGCGCGACAGCGCCTCGCGCGGCGAGTTGGCGTGCAATGTGCCCATCGAGCCGTCATGGCCGGTATTCATCGCCTGCAGGAGGTCGAAGGCCTCGGGTCCGCGCACCTCGCCGACGATGATCCGCTCGGGGCGCATGCGCAGGCAGTTCTTGACGAGGTCGCGCATGGTGATCTCGCCTTCGCCCTCGATATTGGGCGGGCGCGTCTCCAGGCGCACGACATGCGGCTGCTGAAGCTGCAGCTCCGCGGCGTCCTCACAGGTGATGATCCGTTCGTCGGCGTCTATGTAGCGCGTCAGCGTGTTCAGAAGCGTGGTCTTGCCCGAGCCGGTGCCGCCCGACACGAG
>JACCSN010000229.1 GCA_013812985.1 Hyphomicrobiales bacterium
TTTCCGCTCCTCGCCGTGCCCTTCTTCATCCTCGCCGGCAACCTGATGAACGTCGCCGGCGTCACCGGCCGCATCTATGCCTTCGCCGTCGCGCTGGTCGGCTGGATGAAGGGCGGCCTGGCCCAGGTCAACATCATCGGCTCGGTCATCTTCTCCGGCATGTCCGGGACGGCGCTCGCCGACGCGGCCGGCATCGGCACCATCGAGATCAAGGCGATGCGGGACCATGGCTATCCCGTCGAGGCGGCGGTCGGCGTCACCGCCGTGTCGGCGACGCTCGGGCCGATCTTCCCGCCGTCGCTCCCCTTCGTCATCTACGGAATGATGGCGAACGTCTCGATCGGTGCGCTGTTCATGGCCGGCATCCTGCCCGGCATCGTCATGACTGTTCTGATGATGGTGACGGTGGCTTTCATGGCCCACCGCAAGGGGTGGGGGTCGGACGCGCCGTTCGATGTCGGGAAACTCCTTGCCGCCTCGCTCGAGATCGCCGTGGTCATCGGCATTCCGCTGTTGATCTACGTGCTCGTCTACGCCGGCCTCTCGCTGAACATCTCGGTCGGCATCGCACTTGCCGTGCTCCTCGCCATCGACTGGTATTTCGATTTCTCCGCCGTGATGGCGCTGATGACGCCGGTGATCCTCATCGGCGGCATGGTGCTCGGCTGGTTCACCCCGACGGAAGCCGCGGTCGCGGCGGTGATCTGGTCGCTGTTTCTCGGCCTGGTGCGCTACCGCACGATGACATTGGCGACGCTGGCCAAGGCCGGCTTCGACACGATCGAGACCACCGCTTCGGTGCTCTTCATCGTCACCGCGGCTTCCGTCTTCGCCTGGCTTCTCACGGTCAGCCAGGCGGCGCAGCTGCTGTCCGACCTGATCCTGTCGATCACCGAGAACAAATGGGTGTTCCTGATCCTGGTGAACATCCTGGTCCTGTTCGTCGGCTGCTTCCTCGACACGATAGCCGCCATCACCATCCTGGTGCCGATCCTGCTGCCGATCGTGCTCCGGCTCGGCATCGATCCCGTGCATTTCGGTCTGATCATCACGCTGAACCTGATGATCGGGCTCCTCCACCCGCCGCTCGGCATGGTGCTGTTCGTGCTGTCCCGCGTCGCCGGGCTGTCGGTCGAGCGCACGACGCGGGCGATCCTGCCGTGGCTGATCCCGCTCTTCATCGCGCTCCTCGCCATCACCTTCATCCCGGCGATCACGCTTTGGCTGCCGACGCAACTGGGGCTGATCCGATGAATTCCGCTCTCGCCGCGACTTTGCACGGCCCGGAGGACCTCCGGGTGGTCGAGCGCGCCCTCGGGCCGCTTGAGCCCGGCATGGTGCGCGTCCGCTTCGGCGCCGGCGGCATCTGCGGCTCCGACATGCACTATTTTCGCCATGCGCGGACCGGCGACTTCGTGGTCACCTCTCCTTTGATCCTCGGCCATGAGGTGGCCGGCGAGATCGTCGAGATCGCCGCGCTGGGGCTGGCGGTCGGTGATCATGTGGCAGTTAACCCGTCGCGCTGGTGCGGTCATTGCGCCCGCTGCCGCGAGGGCCGCGCCAACCTCTGCGAGAACATCTATTTCATGGGCTCCGCCTCCAAGACCCCGCACATGCAGGGCGGCTTCGCCAGCCTGTTCGACGCGATGCCAGAGCAATGCGTGAAAGTGCCGGAGGAGCTGCCCTTCGCCGCGGCGGCTTTGGCCGAGCCGCTCGCCGTCTGCCTGCACGCGGTCGCCCGCGCCGGGCCGATCGGGGGGAAGAAAGCCGTGCTGTTCGGCGCCGGGCCGATCGGGCTGCTCACCATGCTCGCCGCCAAGCTCGCCGGCGCGAGCGAGGTCGCGGTCGTCGATATCGCCGCGGCGCCGCTCGCTTTCGCCAGCCGGCTTGGCGCCGACCACGTGGTCGACATCTCGGCCGGCGACGCCGTATTGAAGAGCCTTGCCGCCGAGCGCGCATTCGACGTGGCCTTCGAGATCTCCGGCACGCCTGCCGGGCTCGCTGCCGCGATCGCCAGCGTCCGCCGCGGCGGGACGGTGGTGCAGGTCGGCAACCTGCCGGGCGGGCAGATTTCCGCGCCCGCCAATCTGGTGATGTCGAAGGAGCTCGACCTCAAGGGCAGCTTCCGATTCGCGGGGGAGTTCAGCCGAGCCGTCGATCTCATCGTGGCGGGGGAGGTCGACGTGATGCGGCTCGTCACCGCCGAGCGCCCGCTAAACGAGGCGCCGGACGCCTTCCGCCTCGCCCTCGACCGGTCGCAAAGCGTAAAGGTCATGCTGACCGCCCGTTGACGGAGCGGTCTCGACCCTCGGGAGCAAGATAGCATGCGTGAAGGCTGGCGCTGGTACGGGCCGGATGACCCGGTAAGCCTCGACGACATCCGCCAGGCGGGCGCCAAGGAGATCGTGACGGCGCTGCACCAGGCGCCGATCGGTGAAGCCTGGACGCACGCCGAGGTCGAGAAGCGCAAGGCGATCGTCGAGGGCGACACGCGGTCGCCGCTGATCTGGACGGTGGTGGAATCGATCCCGATCCCCGATGACGTGAAGCGGCAGGGCGGCAGCGCGGTAAGATCGATCGACGCCTGGATCGCCAGCATGGAGGCGCTCGCCGCCTCCGGCGTCCGCATCGTCTGCTACAATTTCATGCCGGTCGTCGACTGGTGCCGGACCGATCTGGAATGGGAGCTGCCGAACGGCGCCAAGGCGATGCGCTTCGACCAGACGCGCCTCGCCGCCTTCGATCTGCATATCCTCGCGCGCCCCGGCGCCGAGGCGGAATATTCCGAGGAGCAGCGACTGGCGGCCCGCCGCGCCCACGAGGCGATGAGCGAGGGCGACATCGACTACCTCGCCATGGTGATCGCCAGCGCCCTGCCGGGTTCCACCAATGAGCCGCTGACGATCCCCGCGTTCCGCGACAAGCTCCTCGCCTACCGCGATATCGACGCCGCGACCTTGCGCCGGCATCTGGCCGAGTTCCTCCAGAAGGTCACGCCGGCCGCCGAAGCGCTCGGGGTCACGCTTACGCTGCACCCCGACGATCCGCCGCGTCCGCTTTTCGGATTGCCCCGCATCGCCTCGTCGGCGGAGGACTACGCGGCCTTGTTTGACGCGGTTCCCTCGAAGGCGAACGGCATGTGCTTCTGCACCGGCTCGCTCGGCGTCCGCGCCGCCAACGACCTGCCCGCCATCGCCCGGCGCTTCGCCCCGCGCATCGCATTCGCGCATCTCCGGGCGACGAAACGGGAGGCCGACGGCCTCTCCTTCTATGAATCCGATCATCTCGACGGCGACGTGGACATGATCGCCGTTCTCAAGGAACTGCTCGCCGAGGATCATCGGCGAACCGAAGGCGAGAAGATCGTCTTCCGGCCCGACCACGGGCATCGCATGCTTGACGATCTCGCTCCGGCCAAGCGCACCAATCCCGGCTACACCGCTATCGGCCGGCTTCGAGGCCTGGCGGAGCTGCGCGGCGCCATCCGGGCGCTTGAGCATGGGTGAACCCGGGCGGCTGAGCGACGCGACGCTCGGCGCGCTGCCTGCACCTGTGGAGCGGCCGCGCTACGATCGAGCCAAGGTGTCCGCCGGCATCGTGCACCTCGGGATCGGTGCGTTCCACCGCGCGCACCAGGCGGCCTGCACCGACGCGGTGCTGGCGGAGGACATGGGCTGGGGCATCGTCGGCGCGAGCCTCAGGAGCGCCGAGACGCGCGACGCGCTCTCGCCTCAGGACGGGCTCTACACGCTCGCCATCCGCTCCGGGGCCGGCGAGACGCTCAGGGTCATCGGCGCGGTGACGCGGGTGCTGGTCGCTCCGGAAGACCCGGAAGCGCTGATCGCCGCGATGGCCGATCCGCGCATCCGCATCGTCTCGCTGACGGTGACGGAGAAGGGCTATTGCCACGACCCGGCCACGGGAGGCCTGAACGAAGACCATCCGGACGTGATCCATGACCTGCGCGGGACGGAGGCCCCGCGCTCCGCTCCGGGGATCGTCATCGAGGCGCTCGCCCGCCGCCGTTCGGCCGGACTGGCGCCGTTCACGGTTCTGTCCTGCGACAATCTCCCCTCGAACGGACGGTTGACCAAGCGAATCCTCCGGCGCTTTGCGCAGCTTCGCGATCCCGCCTTGGGCGCTTTCGTCGAGGCCGAGCTCGGCTGCCCGTCCAGCATGGTGGACCGCATCACCCCCGCCACGACGGATGATGACCGGGCGGGGATCGCGCAGGCGCTCGGCGTCCTCGACGCCTGGCCGGTGATCACCGAACCCTTCACGCAATGGGTGATCGAGGACCGGTTTCCGTCAGGGCGTCCGCACTGGGAAAGGGCTGGGGCCGAGCTTGTCGCCGATGTGGAACCCTACGAACTGATGAAGCTGCGCCTCCTCAATGGCCCGCATTCGACGCTCGCCTATCTGGGCTATCTGGCCGGCTACCAGACAGTCGCGGAAGTCATGGCCGACGAGGCTTTCGGAAGCCTTGTCCAGCGCCTGATGGATGACGAGATCACGCCCACTCTCGCCGTGCCTCCCGGCGTCGACATCGCGTCGTACACGGCCGCGCTCCGCGACCGCTTCCGCAACCCGGCGCTGAAGCACCGCACCTGGCAGATCGCCATGGACGGCAGCCAGAAACTGCCGCAGCGGCTGCTTGGCAGCATCCGGGACCGGCTGCGCGCCGGCGCTTCGTTCGATTGCCTGGCTCTGGGTGTGGCGGCCTGGATGCGCTACGTTACGGGAGTCGACGAAAAAGGCAACGCGATCGACGTGCGCGATCCGCTTGCCGCCGAGCTCCGGGCCATCGCCGCCTCCGCTGGACTTTTCGCCGATCGGCTCGCGCCGGCATTGCTCCGGTTGGAAACCATCTTCGGGTCTGATCTCCCGGAACATCCGCGTTTCGTCGAAACCGTCACCGCCGCCCTGGACCGGCTTCTCCGGACCGGCGCTTCGCGGAGCGTCGCGGATGTGAACGCCCGCCGCACCTGACGGAAGCTCAAGGTCTTTGCGAGCATTTCGACGAACGCGGCGTTGACAGGCGGTCCGGCGGGCCGCACCCTTCGCCGACTGTAAAGGGGTGAGACATGGCGATCATCATGGATCGGCGCCGCTTCGGCGCCCTGTTGCTGGCGAGCGTTGCCGCCATATCGGTTCCGGCCGCATTGACTTCGGGCGCGCATGCGGCCTCCGAGATCACGGTGCTGAACTGGCAAGGCTACGGCACGGACGAAGCTTGGGCGCTGACAGCGTTCACCGAGAAAACCGGGATCGAGGTCAAGCACGATTACTTCAATTCCGAGGAGGAGATGGTCACCAAGCTCCGCCTCAATCCAGGCGTTTACGACGTGGTGGTCGTGAACACCGCCCGGACTCAGCAGCTGGTCGCGGAGGGCCTTCTGGAGCCGTTGACGCTGGCCGATGTGCCGAACGCGGCTGGGCTTGCGCCGGCGCTGCGGGAGCATCCCAACCTCGTCGTCGACGGCAAGCCATACGGCGTGGCCTGGGTGTGGGGCATGAACTCGCTCGGCGTGCGGGAAGGCGTCGCCAACGCGGACTCCTACGCCGTGCTGTCCGATCCGGCCTATGCGGATCGGGTGGCGCTCTTCGACGACGCGGTCACCGCGGTGGGGGTCGGCGCCCTCATGACGGGCCAGGACATCAACAACCCCACCGACCTCGACGCCATCCGCGCCAAGCTCCGCGACATGAAGCCGAACGTGAAGCTCCTGTGGACGAGCGAGGACC
>JACCSN010000230.1 GCA_013812985.1 Hyphomicrobiales bacterium
GCCAATGGCGCCGAGCCGGATCGCCTCGGTGACCGCGGCGGCCACGATTGCCATCGGCATCGCCTCCGCACCGCCCGAGGTGCGCGGTGGCACGTCTCGACGGTGCAGAACTTGCTCGCCAGGAGTCAGCGGCTGGAGCACAACAGGCTTTATTAGACGGGAAGAACGACTGCGCGGCCAGACGCCCTCACGCTCGGTCAGCGGAAACGGTTCAGCCGGCGCGAGCGCGCCGTTGAGATCAGGCTTCTCCATCGTCATTCCCCTTCGATGGCAAGCCGCCCCGCGTTCCGTGCGAGCCAGGCTATCTCCTCCGGCCGGTCTTCTGACTTGGGCTCACCCCGAGACCGGACACCTTCCCCGCCTTTCAAGGCGAGTGGCAAACGTCCGGCTGGTCCCCCTCACAGCGCTGGGCACGTCGCGGAGTTTCACCGCGTTCCCGATTCTCCCAGGTGTTCATGCCTGGGCACCGAAGCCTTGCGACTTATAAGAGACCTCTGCGGTGGAAGCCAAGCTGGGAATGGGGCATTTCCGGGCTGCAACCCAACTCACTTTGAGTAGGCCGTCTCCGGCTCCTTGACGTGAGCCGGATCTAACCCGCGCTCGCGCCCCGGAAGGGACGCCTCCTCATCCACAGCCACGATGCGAAGAGGACCGTAGCATACAGCTTTCCGATGACCTGTCCCTGAAGGTGCGCCAGATCTCCAAAAGCAAGCCAGAGAAACAGGGCGCTGTCGACGATAGCCCCTGCCACGCCTGACGCCGCGACGGCCAGCGCCAAACGCCGCCGGTAAAGCGGCGTGAAGACAGCAAAGTCAGCGAGTTCAGAGAGGAGGAAAGCTGAAGCCGAGGCGACGGCCAATGCCGGCGGGGCTACCCAGAACGACAGCAGGGTTCCGGTCATGACCGCGACAAGCGCCCATACGGACCCCGCCCGGCGCTGCACAAGATCGCGGAGCACGAGAGCGGCGCCGATCGCGAGCACGCCGCTCGGGGCCATGACGCCTGGCCAGACAGGAATAAGGCAGAGTCCGTCCGGGGTGCACGTCGTGCCGACATTGCCGATCATCCAGTTGGCTGCCGGTATGGTGGCCGCGAAGGCGGCAATCAAAAGCCAGGTCATTTTGCTCGTCGCATCTAACAAGGGACCCCACCCATCCTTCACCCCCGCCCGCGATAGGGCTGAACACCTGGATCAGGTAACCAGAGCGCGCCCGGAGGTGAGCCCGTCTGCCAGAAGACGTCGATAGGAAGGCCACCGCGCGGATACCAGTAGCCGCCGATCCTCAGCCACCGTGGCGAGAGCGCATCGACGAGCTTTTTTCCGATGCTAACCGTGCAAGCTTCGTGGAAGGCGCCGTGGTTCCGAAACGAGAAGAGGAACAGCTTCAGCGACTTTGACTCGACAAGCCATTGGTCGGGCACATAGTCGATCACCAGATGAGCGAAGTCCGGCTGACCCGTCACAGGGCATAGTGACGTGAATTCCGGGCAGGTAAACCGGACGAGATAGTCAGTATCCGGGTGCGGATTTGGTACCCGGTCGAGAACCGCTTCCTCGGGCGATGAGGCGATCGGTGTTGGTGTGCCCAGCGCGGGCCTAAGATCATCCATGCGTGTTCCGGATTAAGGGGTCTTTCATCGCTCGCGTATGGGTCACTCCATTGCGCGCGAGTCAAGGCTGTCAGCTTCCCGCTCCGGCAAGGCCCGGCGCATTTGACCAATGTCCTCAGAAGCTAGGCCAGCATTTGCTGCGGTGCCGCGCACCGTCCTGCGCAGAGCCGCGCACGACGAGCTACCATTAACCCGCAGCCGCCGGGCCTTGAGCCCGCCAGGACCGCAGCAAATGAAGTACGTTCTTCGCAGCCGCCGGGCTCACCGTCGCGGCCGTTCGTCGGTGTCGCGGGGCCGAGACGCAAGACAGCGCCGCCGTGCTCGGTACTTACCCCGATCTCGCGCTAGCAGAATACGGGATGCCCTTGCGGCCGAGAAGGCCCTCGCTGTCCTGCCGGTTCTGAGGGTCACCGGCAACTTCGCTACCAGCGCACAAACCGGTTACCAAATACCGCCCCGATGAGAGCAAGTCCCGCAATGGCGATCGTGTACCAGGTGGCGACGAAAAGGGGGGAATCATCCGTGCACTGGGCGGCATAGAAGGTGGCCGCGATGCCGCCTGCGAGAAGTCCGGCGAGCGCGCCGGCGCGGGCCGGGCGGGTCGGCGCGCCGTGGCGCAGGGCCAGAAGGAAAACAGCGAGGGGGCCGATCCCGATCAGCGGGATATAGGTCAGGCAAACCACGCTGTTCGTGCCGATCAATCTGGCAGCCCACAGGTCCGGCGGGAGAACCAGGAGCT
Source organism: Hyphomicrobiales bacterium (assembly GCA_013812985.1). The sequence continues at coordinate 2,351 of JACCSN010000230.1, forward strand.
CAAGCACGACCGCCACGGCGATGAGCGCCGGGGCCGCTGCGAGCCAGGGCAGGCGCTTGCGCCAGTCCTCCCCGGGCCGCGACAGCGCGCGCGCAAGGCCAAACGCGCTGACGGCGAGCGCGATCGTGACCATGAATTTGAACAGAAAACGCGGCGTTTCGGCAGCGGCCGCGAAATCGGGGCGCGGCCCTAGCGTCGCGAAGAAGACGGCGGCTGCGACCGCGACGGCGAGCACGATCGCTCCCCGCCATGCGGAGTCCAGCGACGGCGCCGCCCGCCGCAAATCCGCGGCCAAGGTCTCGATGAGCTCGTTCGTATCCATGTCAGGCCTGCCCGAACCGCCTGGCGATCGCGGCAAGGCCGCGATGGAACGCAACCCGAACCGCTGGTTCGCTCATCCCTAAGCTCTTGGCAGCCTCGCCGATGGAGCGTCCGTCAACGGAGATCGCCGCCACGACCGAGCGCTGGCCGGGGGCCAGCGTATCGAGGGCGCGACCGATCTCGCGCTCGCTCAGGGTCTCGGATTCCGGTCCGGCGAAGCTCTCTGCGATCTCGGCGATGTCGATCTCCTGCCGGCGGCCGCGGCGGCGGAATGCGTCGACAAGCTTGTAGCGCGCAATCGCATAGACCCAGGGCATGACGGGCTCGTCGTCCCGCCACGTATGGCGCTTCATGTGCATCGCGAGCAGCGTTTCCTGCACGATGTCCTCCGGGTCGATCCCGCCCCGCGCGACCTTGGGCTGGACGAACAGACGCACAAAGCAAGCTACCCGCCGGAGGAATTCGCCATAGGCTCTTTCATCTCCCGCGATCGCGGCGCGCATCAGCCGGGCAAGCTCGCTTTCATTCCCGTCCAAGCCTGCCGCACTCCCCATTTCGTTCTCCCGGGGTCCTTTGTTACGGGACCGGCGAAATTTTGTTCAAGCTCGGGACCCGGCGATCACGAAATTGTTTGACCGGCAAGACGTAACACAGGGCCTTTCCGGATCGAATTAGCCATTGCGCGTCCGAGAACGGTGCGCGTGCCAACAAACCGGAGAAAAGAAACATGTCCACACGATCAACCGTAAGCGCCGCCATTCTCGCCGGCGCCGTGGCGACCGCGCTCGCCTCACTCGCGAGCGCCGCGCCGACGCCGATGACGGAAGCGGAGGCGAAAGCAGCGATGGATGCCGGCAAGGAGAAGTGCTACGGCGTTGCGCTTGCCGGATTGAATGACTGCGCCGCCGGCCCCGGCACGACCTGCCAAGGCACTTCCACCGTCGACTTCCAGGGCAATGCCTGGAGCCTAGTGCAGGGCGGCACCTGCGCCTCAATCGAGGTCCCCGGCGATCGCGACGGCTCGCCCGAGCCGCTGACGCGCGACGTCCCAGCCTAACCAGATCGCCGGAGAGCGGAGATTCCGATGAGCGAATTGGCTACTCTCAAAGCCTCACGCGCGCCGGCGGTCTCACGCTTTCCGGCGCATCCGATTGAGGGCCTCGCGGGGACGAGCTTCAAGCACCAACATTTGCCGGCGATCCTGGCCGAAGGGAAGCAAGACGGCTTCTTCGAGGTTCACGCCGAAAACTACATGGGGGCGGGCGGTCCACCGCATGATGCGCTGACCCACATCCGCCGCGACTTTCCTTTGTCGCTCCACGGCGTGTGCATGTCGATCGGAGGGCCGCAGCCGCTCGACAAGGTCCATCTCGACCGTTTCAAGGCGCTTGTCCGTCGCTACGAGCCGGCGCTCGTTTCCGAGCACCTCGCCTGGTCGACGCACGAGACAACCTTCTTCAACGATCTGCTGCCTCTTCCTTACACGCAGGCGACGATCATGCAGGTCGCCGACCACATCGATGAAGTGCAGGAGGCGATCGGCCGGCCCATTCTGTTGGAAAATCCCTCGACTTACGTCGTGTTCCCGGAATCAACGCTAAGCGAGACGGACTTCATTCGCGAGCTGGTGCGGCGCACCGGATGCGGTCTCTTGCTCGACGTCAACAATGTCTTCGTTTCCGCGACCAATCACGGCTATTCCGCGCTGGCCTATCTCGACGATTTTCCGCTTTGGCAGGTGGGCGAGATCCATCTGGCCGGGCACGCCGCACAGGCGGACGACGAGGGGGAGCTTCTGCTGATCGACAGCCATGACGGCCCGGTCGCCGACGCAGTGTGGAAGCTCTTCGAGATCGTGATCGGCCAATGTGGACCGATCCCCACGCTTGTCGAATGGGACAGCGACATCCCCGACTGGCCGGTGCTCAAAGCGGAAGCCGCCGCCGCGCAGGCGATTCTGGACCGCCACGCGCACCGCTTCATGCCTGAAAAAGCCTATGCTGCCAGCTGAGTCTCGCGAGCAGGATTTCGGTGGCCAGTCCTCCTACGCAGCTGCCTTTGTCCCCGCGCTGCTCGACCCCGACTGCGCGACGCCTGCTGCGGTCGCCGGGCCGAACGGCAAGGCTGCCAGCAAGCGCTACAATATCTATCGCAACAACGTCACGGTGAGCCTCATCAACGCCCTTGCGGCGACCTTTCCGGCGACGCAGTGCATTACCGGCGTGGACTTCTTCCGCGCCATGGCGAGACTTCATGTCCGCGCCACGCCGCCCAAGTCGCCGCTTCTGTTCGAGTATGGCCGCGACTTTCCCGATTTTATTGAGCGCTACGAACACGCCCGATCGATGCCATGGCTGGCGGATGTAGCGAGGATCGAGCGGGCCTGGCTCGACGCCTACCATTCGGTTGACGCGAAGCCGCTGCCGCCGGAGGTCCTCGCTTCCATTCCGCCGGAGCGGCTGGCCGACGCCGTTCTCACAGCGCATCCGGCGACCAGGATCGTGCGCTCTCCCTTTCCGGCGGTCACAATTTTCGCGGCGAACCGAAACGACGTCACGGGGCGGATCGAAGCAAATGGACCGGAAGATGCGCTGCTGACCAGGCCGGGCCTTGAAGTCATTGTCCGGCGTCTTCCACCCGGCGGCGCGGTTTTTCTGCTGCGCCTCATCGCCGGCGAACCGCTCGCCGTTGCCGCCGCGGCGGCACTCGCGGACAGCGCGGAATTCGATCTCCCCGCCAACATCGCCGGCATGATCGAGGCGGGCGTATTCACCGCGGCCGATCAGGGAGCTTGAAGATGATGGCTCCCGAACGAGAAATCAGCGGCGGCGGCGCGGGGCAGGGCATAGGCAGACTGGTTGAGCGGGCGAATACCATCGTCCAGGCGATCGCGCAGCCATCGCTGACCCAACTCGTCTTGCGCGTCGGGCTCGCGATCCCTTTCTGGCGATCCGGCGTCAGAAAATGGGACGGCTTTCTGCAGTTGAACGATGTCGCCGTGTTTCTCTTCAGCTCGGAATTCAAGCTGCACCTGCCAGGCGGCCCTTATGATTTCCCTGCGCCCGGCCTCGTGGCGTTTGCCGCAGGCTCGGCGGAAATCCTGCTGCCGGTTCTGCTTGTTCTCGGTCTTGCGACACGGCCGGCGGCTTTGGGACTCCTGGTCATGACGCTCGTCGTGCAGCTCACCGTGCCGGACGGATGGCCGCTGCATGTAACCTGGGCGGCGATGGCTCTCGGCATTATGGCGTGGGGTCCGGGGCGGATTTCGCTCGATCACTTGATCGGGCGACTAAGATCATGAGCCTTCTGTCAGACCAGCTTACTTCGCATCAGCTCGCCGCAATCGACATAGCGTGCCTGCGAGATTGCATGCTTTGGCGGCCGTATTGCTATGTCTTGCGCTAATCAACGGTTGCAGCGGCCCGCTCTCATCAGGACGCTCCCGGAGTGATCACCTTGCGCATTGGAATCCGCCTCGCCCTATCATTGTTCGTGCTCGGTTCCATCGCCGCCAGCGCCGGAGCCGTGCATGCACTGTGGTCGCGCACGGCCGAAGCGAACAGTCGCCTCCTCATCGAGACCATCAACAAGCAGATCGTCGGTGCGGTCGAGAAGGAGCTCGAGCAGACCGCCGCCCAGGCGCGCGCAGCGCACGGCGCCCTCCGCACGCTCTTCTTCCAGAACGTCCTCGACAGCCGCGAAGCCGACAAGCGCGAGTTCGTCTTCCTGTCGCAGCTGCAGTCGCAGAGCTCGCTCTCCCGCATCGTGTTCGGATGGCCGAACGGCGACTTCTTTGCGGCGCGCAAGCTCGGCGATGAAGTGATCGAGATGACCGAAGTGGGAGATATGGAGGGCACACGGCAGCGGCGGATGGACCGCTACAAGGTACTGATCGGCGACATCCAGTTCGAGGAGCGGCGCTTCGAGCCCTCCGACTTCGCGGCGACCGATCAGTCTTGGTACACGGTCGGCTTCGAGCAGGAGCAGCCGCACTGGACCTATATCACCGAGCATCCCGACGGCACCCACCCGGCGCTGGCCTTCACCGGGCCGGTGCAGGTCTACGTCACCAAGGTTGGCGTGCTGGCGATCATGATCCAGTACGAGAGACTGTCCCGATTCTTGGCTGGGCTCGCCGTTGGCAAGACCGGCTCCGCCTTCATCCTGAGCGAGAAGGACGGTGTCATCGCGGCGCCTGACGCCGAGGCGGACGAGACGACGCCCGCCGATTTCGAGCATCAGCCGCTTTTGCCGGTCGCCGAGGGGGCGCTCGCGGGAGCGATCTCCAGCCACGGTCCGGGGTTGCGCAATCCGAACTCGATGCGCCACGTCGTCGACGGGAGCGCCTACGCGGTAACGCTGACGCCGTTGGCCTTTTCCGATTGGGTGTTAGCCACAGTGCTGCCGGAGACCGAGTTCCTCGGCCCGATTGAGGCGACGACACGGCGACTGGGCGCGGGCCTCGCAGTCGGGCTGCTCGTCTTCGCGGCGCTGTCGATCTTACTGGCGCGCCGCTTCATCGCCGCTCCCCTGGCGACCGTCGCCGGCGAGCTGCGGCACGTCGAGAATTTCGATCTGACGCAAGTGAAGCGCCACTCCTCGCGCCTGAAGGAGATCGACGCCCTGTCGGACGCCATTTCGCGCATGGCGTCCGGACTCTCCGCCTTCGGCAAGTACCTCCCCGCGGATCTGGTGAGGACGCTCGTGGCGGAAGGGATCGAGGCGCGTCCCGGTGGAAGCAACCGGCAGATCACCATTTTCTTCGCCGATATCGCCGGCTTTACCGGCCTCTCCGAGCGGCTCGGCGACAAGATCGTGCCCCTCCTCGGCAGTTATCTCGACCTCCTCTCCCGTACGGTCGGCGAGCACCGCGGCACGGTCGACAAGTTCATTGGCGATGCGGTGATGGCGTTCTGGGGTGCACCAGCGGACAATCCGGACCACGCGCTCGCAGCCTGCCGCGCGGCACTCGCCTGCGAGCGAGGGCTGAAGAGCGCCCGCATCTTCGATGACTACGGGCGTCCGTTGAAGATGCGGATCGGCCTGAATTCCGGCAAGGCGCTGGTCGGCAACATCGGATCCGACAACCGCCTGAACTATACCGCGATCGGCGACACGGTGAATCTCGCGAGTCGGCTCGAAAGCACCAACAAGATTTACGGAACCACCATTATCATCGGCGAAGCGACGCGCCGGGAGGCGAGCGACAGGATCGTCGTGCGCGAGCTCGACATGATTGCCGTTTACGGAAGGACCGAGGGCACAGCCATCTTCGAGCTCTTGGGCCTCGCCGAGGAGGGGCCTGCGCCGGAATGGGCGCTTCTCTACGAAGCGGGCCTGTGCGACTACCGGACGCTTGCCTTTGAACGCGCTATCGAACGCTTCACAGGAGCCGGGTCGCTGCGTGGCGGCGACAAGGCGGCCGCCTTGATGATCGAACGCTGCCTCGCCTTCCTGCGCGAGGAGCCCGCGCCCGATTGGGTGGGCACCACCGTGCTCGACACGAAATGACGCGGCCG
>JACCSN010000594.1 GCA_013812985.1 Hyphomicrobiales bacterium
ATCCAGTCGCGCTACGGCTTCAACCCGCACCATCTCCGGCTCGCCGACGCCTGCGAGTTCTTCATCGGCCAAGGCGCCAAGGTGGGCCTCGGCGGCCACCTGATGGGCCAGAAGGTCACCGACCAGGTGGCCGAGATGCGCTCGCTGCCCGCCGGCATCGACCAGCGCTCGCCGGCCCGCCATCCCGACTGGCTCGGCCCCGACGATCTGGCGCTGAAGATCGAGGAGATCCGCGAGGCGACCAATGGCGAGATCCCCATCCAGCTGAAGCTTGGTGCCTCGCGCGTCTATGACGACGTGCGCATGGCGGTGAAGTGCGGGCCGGATTCCATCTATATCGACGGCATGGAGGGCGGCACCGGCGCCGGTCCGCATATCGCCACGGAGGACACCGGCGTCCCCGGCATCGCGGCGATCCGCCAAGCGCGCCGCGCCATCGACGAGCTCGGCAAGCGCGGCGAGGTGACCCTCATCTACGCCGGCGGCATCAGGAACGGCGGCGACATCGCCAAAGCGCTGGCGCTCGGCGCCGACGCCATCGCCATCGGCCACTCGGTGATGATGGCGCTCAATTGCAACAAGGACATCCCGGAAGCCGATTTCGAGAACGAGATCGGCGTGCCGGCCGGCTATTGCTACCACTGCCATACCGGCCGCTGCCCGGTCGGCGTGGCCACGCAGGACCCGGAGCTCAGGAAGCGGCTCGACCCGGACGCGGCGGCGGAGCGCGTCTACAACTTTCTCCACACGCTGACGATGGAGTGCCAGATGCTGGCGCGCGCCTGCGGCAAGACCAACGTGCACTCGCTCGAACCGGAGGATCTCGCCGCGCTGACCATGGAGGCCAGCGCCATGGCGCAGGTTCCGCTCGCCGGGACCGACTACACCGTTGGCGTGCCCGACTATCATCATATCGGCTAACGGGGCGGGCCATGACACAATGGCCAATTCAAGCCACCAACACCCTCATGGTGAGGTGCGCGCGCAGCGCGCCTCGAACCACGGGGGCTCCAGAGTGCGCCTTGCATCCGATCCTTCGAGGCCCGGCTTCGCCGGGCGCCTCAGGATGAGGGGGTGGATGGCGGAGAGACACAAAGAGACACCAGCGGATCGGAGCGGATATGGCGGGGAAGGGCGGCTACAAGGGGACCGAGCAGGGCGGCGACGTGGACAAGTTCCTGCGCGATTCGGCGGGGCTCGACAGCCATCGCGAGCAGGAGATCGGCCAGCACATCGGCTATCGCTACGATGTGAACCTCTTGCCCGATTACGAGCGGCTCACCCCGTATCTCCGGGCCTACATGGAGTTCATGGGCTGGGACGACCTCAACTGGCTGGAGGACATCCACATGGGCTACGAGGAGGGCCAGCCGGCGATCTTCGACCGCAACATCAACGGCTGGGTGCGCATCCCGGCATCGATGCGGCTGCCGGACAACCAGCAGGATCGCGACATGCTGGCGCGCGAATTGCTCGTCCGCTTCCAGACCTCGCCCAACCATCCGCTGTGGGAGCTGAACGAGGCGTATCGGAAGTTTTGAGGCCTGAATTCGTGTCGTCATGCCACGGCTTGACCGTGGCATCCATTCCGTCGCGGTTGCGCCCTTTGCTGGGACACGGAATGGATTGCAGGGTCAAGCCCTGCAATGACGACAGACAGAGGAGATAGTTGCGAAGGTTTCTCTGGAGCCCGCGTCGCACAGGAATGCCGGCTCTCGAGCTGACCAGAAGGAGGGGGTCCAGGGTCGACGTTGCTCGCAATGGCCATGCGCCGGGTGCGGCGGGAGCCGATACGCTCCACCGCGTCATCGGCTGGAAGGATGCCTTCTGGGTGGCGAGCGGCGTTCCGGCACTCGTTCTCTCCATCGGCGGCATCGCGGCCACCGTCGGCACGCCCTCGGTCCTGGTGTGGACGCTCTCCGTCCTGTTCGGCTTCATCCAGGCTTTCACCTACGCGGAGATCGCCGGCCTGTTCCCGAATAAATCCGCGGCGCGTCGGTTTATGGCGCGGCGGCCTGGGTGCGCTACTCGAAGTTCATCGCGCCGCTCTCCGTCTGGTGCAACTGGCTGGCCTGGACGCCGGTCTTGGCTATCGGGTGCGGCATCGCGGCCGGCTACATCTTGAACGCATTGTTCCCGCCGGAGGCGGCGATCCGCACCTGGCAGATCACCATTGCGGACCTTGGTTTCCTTAAAGAAGGCCTGACGCTCCGCATCAACTCCGCCTTCTTCATCGGCGCGATCCTGATCCTGATCTCCTTCG
>JACCSN010000615.1 GCA_013812985.1 Hyphomicrobiales bacterium
TTCGTCATGGGCGAAAGCTCCTACAAGGCGATGCGCGGCGGCGGCATGGACGACGTGATTTTTTCCGGCTCGGGAAACCGTCCGGCGCGCAACATCGCGGAAGTGACGATCGTCTGCGAGCGTGACCCCGGCGAAGGTGCGGCGGCGGGGGCTTCGCCGCACGGGGCGCACGGGCCCGAAATCCTCGAAGTCGCACGGCGGATCGAGCGGGACTCCGGCTCCACCTACCGGATCAACGGCCGCGAGGCGCGCGCCCGCGACGTGCAGCTGCTCTTCGCCGACGCCGCCACGGGCGCGCATTCCTCGGCCCTGGTCCGGCAGGGCCAGATCACGGAGCTGATCGCCGCCAAGCCGGTTCAGCGCCGCGGCATCCTGGAGGACGCCGCCGGCATTTCCGGACTGCACTCGCGCCGCGGCGAAGCGGAAGGCAGACTCAAGGCCGCCGAGGCGAATTTGCTGCGCCTCGACGATGTGATGAGCGAGATCGCCAGCTCGCTGGAGGCCCTGCGCCGGCAGGCACGGCAAGCATCGCGCTATCGCAAGCTCTCGGAAGAAATCCGCGGCGGAGAGGCGCTTCTCTTCGCGCTGCAATGGGAGGCGGCGGTCGCCAGGCATGGCGAGGCGGAGGCGGCGCTCGCGGCCGCCGTGACGCGATTCGCCGCGGCGGCGGCGCATCAGGCGGAGACCGCGAAGATTGAAGCCGTCGCCGCAAGGCGCCTGCCGGAACTGCGGGACAAGGCGGCAGCGGCGAACGCCACGCTGCAGCGCGTCAGGCTCGCGGCGCAGGAGCTCGACCGCGAGGAGGCAAGCCGGAAGACGCGGCGTGAGGAGCTTGCGGTCCGGCGCGCCCAGGCGCAAGCCGATCTGAAGCATGAGAGCGAGATCGGCGCGGACGCCGCCGCCGCCACGGCCCGCATCGACGCGGAGGAGGCGAAGCTCCTGGAGGACGGCGCTCATTCAGGGGAGCGGATCGCGGCGGCGAGGCTCTCGGCCGAAGCGGCGGCTGCCGCTGTGATGGCCGTTGAAGCCGAGTTCACGACCGCCGCCGGCCTGCTCGCCGCCGCCTCCGCCGAGCGGGCCGCACTCGATCGGGCCAATTCGGAATTGCGGGTGAAGCTACGTCGCCTGGACGACGAGCGGCTGGCAATCGTAGCGGAGCGCGACCGGCTGCATGGCGAGTTTGGCGGCGAGGCCGCCGCGCAGGCCGCCGCTGCCGCATTCGCTGAAGCCGAGGCCGCGCTTGCCGAACGCGAAGCCGAGTCCCTGGCGGCCGAGATCGCGCTCGAAGCCGCACGCGAGACCGAACGCAGCGCCCGCGCGCCCTTCGAAGCAGCGGAGCGCAGCCACGGCGCGCTTCAGGCCGAAGCGCGAACGCTCACGCATTTGCTCGACATCGACAAATCGAAGCGTTCGTCGCCCCTGATCGATTCGCTTGATGTGGCGCCCGGATACGAGAAGGCGCTGGTCGCCGCCCTTGGCGACGATCTCGACATTTCCGTCGATCCGGAAGCGGCCGCCCATTGGGGAACCTGCGGTTCGGGCGATGGAGACGCCGATCTGCCCAACGGAGCCGCGCCGCTCAGCGAGTTCGTTCGCGGTCCCGAGGCCTTCGCGCGGCGCTTGCGGCAGATCGGAGTGGTGACGGAAGACACGGCTGCCTCCCTATTGCCGTCGCTGGCCGCCGGCCAGCGGCTTGTCACGCTTGACGGCGGGCTGTGGCGCTGGGACGGGCTGAAAGCCCAGCCCGGCTCCGCCGCCACGGCGGCGCGGCGGCTGGAGAGCCGCAACCGAGTGGCGTTCCTGGTCCAGGAATTGCGGGCGGCGCGGCAGGAAACGGAAACGGCCTCCCAGCTGTTCGAGCAGGCCAGACAGGTGCGCGCCGATACGGAGCGGAGCGAGGCAAGCAGCCGGAATGCCGTCCGTGACGCGCGCCGGATCGTCGAGGCGCGCCGGGCGACCGCCCTGGACGCCGAGCGGCATGCGAGTCGGATCGCGGGGCGATTGTCGGCCTTCTCCGGCGCGCTGGCGCGGATCGAGGCGGACATGGACGCGACCCGCATCGAGCTGCGGACTGCCGGCGAGGCGCTGGAATCGGTCGACGACATGACGGAGCTGGAAACGCGGCGCTCGTCGCTCCAGGCGCGGCTCGCGGAAGGACGTGGACACGCCGCGGAAGCCAGGCTTTCCGCGCAAACAGCGGCGCATGACGAGGCTCTCCGCGCGCGCCGCGCTGCCGAGCTCGCCGGCGAGCGCGAGCGTTGGGCCGATCGCGTCGCCCGCGCCGGGGAGCGGAGCGGCGAGCTGGACGCGCGGCTTCGCGATCTGGATGCAGAGATCGGCGCGCTGCCGGCAACCGAGTCGTTCGAAGCTCGGCGGCGCAGCCTACTCGGCGAAATCGGCGCGGCGGAACAGACGGCCGGCGGTGAAGGCGACCTGCTCGCGTCGGTGGAGACCGAGCATCGGGACGCGCGGGAGACGGCGCGCGCCGCGCTCGATGAGTTCAGTCGAGCCCGTGAGACCCGGGCGCGCGACGAAGAGCGGGCGATCGCGGCCGGCGCCCGCAAGGGGGAGCTCGCCGTCCAGATCCGCGAGCATTTCGGGCGTCCGCCGCAAGAGCTGCGGAGCCTGGCAGGCCTGGCGCCCGAAGCAGCGATGCCGAATCCGGCGAGCGTTGAGGCCCGTCTCGGCAAGCTCAGAAGCGAGCGCGAGCGGCTCGGCGGCATCAACCTTCGGGCCGAGGAGGAAGCGCGCGAGGTCGAAACGCGGCTGGACGCCATGCGGGGCGAGCGCCAGGATCTGGAGGAAGCGATCAAGCGGCTGCGCCAAGGCATCCAGAGCCTGAACCGGGAAGGGCGCGAGCGGCTGCTCGCCGCCTTCGAGGTGGTGAACGGCCATTTCCGCAGCCTTTTCCAGCATCTGTTCGGCGGTGGCGCAGCCGAGCTGACCCTGACCGGCGCCGACGATCCGCTCGAAGCCGGCCTCGATATCCTGGCGCGTCCGCCGGGCAAGCGCCCGCAGACGATGACGCTCCTCTCCGGCGGCGAGCAGGCGCTCACCGCCTTGTCGCTGATCTTCGCCGTGTTCCTGACCAACCCGTCGCCGATCTGCGTGCTCGACGAGGTGGACGCGCCGCTGGACGACGCCAATGTCGAGCGCTTCTGCGCCCTCCTCGACGA
>JACCSN010000625.1 GCA_013812985.1 Hyphomicrobiales bacterium
GCCGGAGCGCAACGACATTTACATCGTCAACGACCCTTACCTTGGCGGCACGCATCTGATGGATGTGCGCTTCGCAATTGGCATGCACCGCCAAAAAGTCACTCGTTGTAAGTCACCACTATGGTTCCAACGTAATCGAGTTTCTTGAACATTTTTCCGACGAGGGTAACACGACACTGATTGAGGCGTCATTTGTCCAAGTCGAAAAGACGTTATATCTCCCATCAGCAATTACGAACGGCGGATATTCGTCGGCATAGAAGATTTCGCCATTGGCTGGGAAAATGCTTACTTGGGTGTTAAATCCAGTGGTCGCGCCGCAGTCCTTACCGAAAATGACCGCGAGTTGCTGTCCGCTTGGAGATGGGACCCGGTCATAGATCGATAGCCCGCATAGGGGCGGCAAAGTCAGCAGGTCCAGCGCCGTCAGGAGGACCGTTACAGCTAGGTTCATTTGCGCAAAGGCATCCATGATGCGCCTTTCGCGGCCGACGATACGACAATTTGGTGAAAGCGCCAGCCGGCCTGTAAGCCGGGTTCTGTAAGGCCGCTGAGCAAGCTCAACGGCGCGACGGCCATTCATCTGGAGCGCCCGTCGCCGGGCGCTTCGCGCGACCGACCCGGACGGCTGGCCTGGAAAAGGCTGGGCTGACGCCCGCGCAGTCCCTTCTTGGTCTTGCTCCCGGTGGGGCTTGCCGTGCCGTCCGCGTTGCCGCGTCCGCGGTGGGCTCTTACCCCACCCTTTCACCCTTCCCCCGCCTCCCTTTCGGGCGACGCGGCACGAAGCCGCGAAGGCGAGGGGGTTTGCTTTCTGTGGCGCTTTCCCTGGGGTCGCCCCCGCCGGGCGTTACCCGGCACCGTTCTTCCATGGAGCCCGGACTTTCCTCCCCGCCTGGAGAGCGAGGCGGCCGTCCGGCCGGCTGGCGAATCGAATGTGGCCGCGGCGGCGCTCCCGGTCAAGCCGCCCTCGCCGACCCCTATTCCGACGCCCGCCGGGTCAGCCATGGGCCGGCGCGCCACGAGATGCATGCGACCGGCCGCTCCTAGATCTCGTAGCCGAGTTCCTCAAGGTCTTCTGAAAAGATTGTGCGGCCCAAGTCCTGGACGCTCGCGTCGACCACGACATCGTAGGCGTGCGGATAGCCGGGGCCTTCATTGAAGCGCCGAAACTCGAAAGGCGACTGGTAGCCGGCGCGCTCAAGAACAGAGGTGAAATCACGTTCCATATGCTCTAAACGGCCAATGAATTCAATTTCCCGGCGCTTTTTCTTCCGGCGAAGAATTCTGGTCTGAGAATCCCAATGGGGATTCACTTTCTTGTTCTTTGTATTCTTGATGTCCTTGTACACCTTCTCGAGGAAGATAACAAAATTGGCTCTATGCTCTTCGACGGAAGGATCCTTGTTCTTGAGGGTTGCGCCCCGCCGAATGAGCTTCTGGCGCAGCCAGGGAAAGGAATGCGTGTGCTGGTGGAACGCCTTATCGTTAAATCCGGAATAGGCGCGGCGCAGCGGATGGCGAACGAATGTGAATACAAAATCACCCTGGCGATCCGCCATTTGGTCTCGGCCGTCTTGCAGCCCGGATTGGGTGATATATCCCATGACGCTATCGGGGGTCCCGCAAAAATAACCGTAATCGAGGTAGAACATGTAGTTCCTGATGGAGGTGCACCCCGACTTGGGGATCGGCATGAATAGCAAAGGATACTTGATCGACCGCATCAGGTTCTCTTGTGGTTTGCCAGGCCAGAGGTCAGCTTCCGCGTCTGGGGAGCTTTGCTTGGTCCTCATGCCCGCACGTGAGCCGCCGTTGTCTCATGAAGCCCGAACCGTCTCTCCGTTGCGGCCAATACGGCTCACCGGCCGGGTTGGCCAAAGAGGTGCCATCCCTGCCCGCCCTCGTCAACCGCCGGGCTGACTGCTCGCCCGCATTGCCAGCACGCCATGCGCTGCTGCCGATCTCGTGCGCCTTAGCGCCGCTCCTGTTCCTGCAGGGACCTTGCATCCGGGAGTACGCCGAGTGCCACGCCGCCATGGTGGCGGGACGGTCACATCCAGAACTGCCTGGCCGCGGTGGGGCAGCCGCGCCGCCTGGCTGCCCACCGCGCTCTGCGCCTACTGCGCCGGCTCCAGCCGCTCCGGCGTTTCGTTGGCGTCCGCCTCGCTGTCGCCCGGCACATCGGGCCGGTCCGGATCCTCTACCAAGGCGTCAGCGGCGTTGCGAACGCGCTCACCGGCCGCGTTCAGATTCTCGCGGATCTCCGGCGCGTTCTCCTGCAGCGCCTCGATGCCGGCCTTGCTCGCCTCGCCGAGATTTTGGATCGTCTCGCGCGCGGCGTCGCCCGCCTCGCCGAGCGCGTCGCGCGC
>JACCSN010000244.1 GCA_013812985.1 Hyphomicrobiales bacterium
CGGTCTGGTGGGTGGCCATTACACTGCTGCATGCGGTTTTCGGCAATCTGTGGGCGCTGATCAATCCCTGGATCGGCGCCTACACGCTGCTGGACCGCCTCGCCGGGGGGAGGCTCAGCCGCTCCCGGATGCTGGCCTATCCAGCTTGGCTCGGCTATTGGCCAGCAATTCTGCTCTTTTTAGGTTTCGCCTGGCTGGAGCTCGTCTATCCGGCCCCGGACGACCCGGAACGGCTGGCCGTGGCTGTCGCTGTCTACTGGCTCGCCGCTTTCGCCGGCATGCTCCTTTTCGGCTGCAAGGCGTGGACGGAACGGGCGGAGCCGTTCTCCATCTTTTTCCGGCTGATCGCCGGCCTTTCGCCGCTGGTGATCGGCCCGGCGCTGGAGGGCGGACGCCGGTCCCTTGCCTTGGCCGTGCCCGGGGCGGCGCTCCTCGAGCGCAAACCGCTCCCGATCTCCGGGGTGCTCTTTGTCCTCCTTACCTTGAGCGCGGTCACCTTCGACGGCCTGTCCAAGACCTTCTGGTGGCTCGCCCTCGGCGACATCAACCCGCTCGAATTTCCAGGGCGCACCGCCGTGATGGGCCGCAACACGGGAGGGGTCCTGGCGGCATTCGCCCTGCTCGCGGCGGTTTACGTGGCGGCCGTCCGGCTTGGTTGGATGATGGCGGGCAAAGCCGGCCCGCTCAAGGCAGCGCTGGGCAGCTTCGTCTACGCCATCATCCCGATCTCGATCGCCTTCCACTTCTCCCATTATTTGACCGCCCTCCTGGTCGACGGCCAGTATGCCGTGCTCGCCGCTGGAGACCCGTTCGGCACGGGCCTCGACCTCTTTGGCCTCGCACAAGCGCAAGTCACCACGTCGTTCCTGAACACGCATGACGGCGTTCGGACGATCTGGAATTTTCAGACAGCCGGCATTGTCGCCGGGCATGTCGCGGCGGTGGCGCTCGCCCATGCGCTCGCCCTCCGGCAATTCGGCGATACCCGCCGCGCTGTCCTGAGCCAGGTTCCGCTTGCTCTGCTGATGGTGCTCTACACGCTGTTCGGCCTGTGGCTCCTTTCGACGCCCGTGGCGCTCTAGGTCCGTTCCGGCCGCCAGCCGTTCGATGCGCCTAGCCCGGACAAGGCGTTGACTTGGATGCGCCGTTCGTATGAGCTTGTCGAAGTGAAGGGCAGCATGGCCCAGCTCAAATCGGGCGCCACGGCCGCGTGGGAATCGTGGGGCCATTCAAGGGAGGATAGCGTGAAGACCAGGAATCGTTTGTTGCAGGCATCGTTGGCCGGCGTGATCGCCATGGCGATGGTGGGCTCCGCCTCCGCCGCCGAGATTGTCGGGCTGATCACCAAGACCGAGGGCAACCCGTTCTTCGTGAAGATGCGCGAGGGCGCGGAAGCGAAGGCCAAGGAGCTCGGGCTTGAGCTGCAGAGCTTCGCGGGAAAATTCGACGGCGACAATGAAGGCCAGGTCGCGGCGATCGAGAGCCTCATCTCCGCCGGCGCCAAGGGGTTCGCAATCGTGCCGAGCGACTCGTCCGCGATCGTGCCGACGATCCAGCAGGCGCGCGACGCCGGCCTGCTCGTCATCGTGCTCGACACGCCGCTCGACCCGATGGACGCGGCCGACGCGACCTTCGCCACCGACAACCGCAAGGCCGGCAGGCTGATCGGCCAGTGGGCGGCGGCGCAGCTCGGCGACAAGGCCGCCGACGCGAAGATCGCCATGCTCGACCTCGCCACCAACCAGCCGACGGTCGACTATCTCCGCGACCAGGGCTTCATGGAGGGCTTCGGCATCGACGTCAAAGACGAGAACAGATACGGCGACGAGGACGATGCGCGAATCTGCGGCCATGAGATGACCGGCGGCGCCGAGGATGGCGGCCGCACCGCCATGGAGACGCTCTTACAGAAGTGCCCCGACATCAACGTCGTCTACACGATCAACGAGCCCGCCGCGGCGGGCGCCTGGGAGGCGCTGAAGGCGGCCGGGAAGGACGATGGCAGCGTCCTTGTCGTCTCGGTCGACGGCGGCTGCCCGGGCGTCGAGAACGTCAAGTCGGGGGTCATCGGGGCCACGTCGCAGCAATATCCGTTGAAGATGGCTTCCATGGCCATGGAGGCCATCGCCGAATTCACCAAAACCGGAACAAAGCCGACAGTGGATTCCGAGCTCGGCTTTCTCGACACGGGAGCGACGCTCGTCACCGACAAGCCGGCGGAAGGCGTGGAGTCGGTCGACACGACCGAAGGCATGAATCTCTGCTGGGGTTGATCCGGCCGATCGATAGAAACGGATAACCCGAACGCCAGGGGAGGGCGGCCCGGTCAGGCCGCCCTTTCAGTCCATAAGAAGCCCTGCGGGGGGGTGTCTAACCATGAGTGAGACGACGGGGACGGCGCCAGCGCGCCAACCGGCGGACTTCGAGCGGGCGCTTGCCCAGAGCGACACGAGCGTCGCCTCCTTCGAGGAGGAGCGGCCGACGACGCTGAAGCGCCTCCAGCATTTTCTGCACAATTACCCGACCGCGGTTCCGTTCATTGTTCTCTTTCTCAGTATATTTATTTTTGCGATCATAGTTCCCGAAGGACGTTTCTTCGCCCCCTTCAACCTGTCGCTTGTTTTGCAGCAGGTGACCATCATCGGCGTGGTCGGCATCGCGCAAACGCTGATCATCCTGACCGCCGGCATCGACCTCTCGGTCGGCGCGATCATGGTTTTCGCCTCCATCATGATGGGGCGTTCGGCGGTGGTCTGGGGCCTGCCGGTGGAGCTCGCCTTCCCGCTCGGCTTGTTGACGGGTGGTATGTGCGGCTTCATCAACGGTGCGCTTGTCACCTTTATGCGGCTGCCGCCCTTCATCGTCACGCTCGGCACCTGGAGCGTGTTCGGCGCGCTTGTTCTCTTCGTGTCGCAGAGCGAGACCATCCGGCAGCCCGACATCGCCCGGGACGCCGCCTTCCTGCAATTCACCGGCACCGCCCTGAAGCTTGGAGCGGCGCGGCTGACATTCGGCTCAATCCTCATGATCGGGCTCGCGGTCATCGTCTGGTACGTGCTGAATCGCACCGCCTTCGGGCGCCATATCTACGCCACCGGCGACGATCCGGAAGCGGCTCGGCTGGCCGGCATCAACACCGATCGAACGCTTCTCGCCGTCTATACGCTTGCCGGCCTGATCTGCGCGGTCGCCGGCTGGGTGCTGATCGGCCGCATCGGCGCGGCGAGCCCGCTGGCCGGCCAGGTTGCTAATCTTGATTCCATCACGGCCGTCGTCATCGGCGGCACCAGCCTATTCGGCGGCCGCGGTTCGATCGTCGGCACGCTCGTCGGCGCTCTCATCGTGGGCGTGTTCCGCAATGGCCTGGCGCTCTACGGCCTCGACAATTTGTGGCAGGAATTCGCCGTCGGCATCTTGATCATCGTCGCGGTGGCGCTCGATCAATGGATCCGCAGGGTGTCGTCGTGAGCGGGGCGGAGCTTGAACCGATCCTCACGGCGCGCGGTCTGGTCAAGCGTTATGGCCGCGTCACTGCGCTCGATCACGCCGATTTCGACCTGATGCCCGGCGAAATTCTGGGCGTGATCGGCGACAACGGCGCGGGCAAGTCTACGCTCATCAAGGCGTTGGCCGGTGCGGTGACGCCCGACGCCGGCGAGATCCGGCTGGACGGCCAGCCCGTTAACTTCCGCTCGCCGATGGAGGCGCGCAACGCCGGCATCGAGACCGTCTACCAGAACCTCGCGCTGTCGCCCGCGCTGTCGATCGCCGACAACATGTTTCTCGGCCGCGAGCGGCGCAAACCGGGGATCTTCGGCTCGCTGTTCCGCAATCTCGACCGGGGCGCCATGGCCCGCGAGGCGCGCAAGCACCTCTCCTCGATCGGCCTCCTCACCATCCAGAACATACATCAAACGGTCGAGACGCTTTCGGGCGGCCAGCGCCAGGGCGTGGCGGTGGCGCGCGCCGCCGCCTTTGGCTCCAAGCTCGTCATCATGGACGAGCCGACGGCGGCGCTCGGCGTCAAGGAATCGCGCAAGGTGCTGGAGTTGATGCTGGACGTGAAACGGCGCGGCCTGCCCATCGTGCTCATCAGCCACAACATGCCGCATGTCTTCGAGGTCGCCGACCGCATCCATATCCATCGGCTGGGCCGGCGGCTCGCCGTCATCAAGCCGTCGGAATTCTCGATGTCGGACGCTGTCGCGCTGATGACGGGAGCGATGAAGCCGCCCGCGGCGGCGGCGGTGTGAGTGGGCTTGATCTTCGTACGACATCGAGGGTTTCGCTTTAGGCCGGAAGGATGCTTGAGCTCCTGAGCCTTGAGCCGCCTGGATGGGGCGGCGCGCTCTTGAAAGGCGCGCTTGTCACGCTGGAAATCGCCGTGGCCGCCTATCTGGTGGGGCTTGTCCTCGGTCTCTCCGGAGCCGCGGCGAAGCTCAGCGGCAGCGCCTTCCTGTTCTGGGCGGCGGAGGCCTACACGACGCTCATCCGCGCCGTGCCGGAGCTGCTCCTCATCATCGTGCTCTTCTACGCCGGATCCAGCGCCATCGCGGCGCTCTTGTCGCGGCTCGGCCTGGGCGAGGTGGAGATCAGCGGCTTCGCCGCCGCCATCGGCGTGCTCGGCGTCGTGCAGGGCGCCTACGCGACGGAGGTGATCCGCGGCGCAATCGTCGCCATACCGCAGGGTCAGATCGAGGCCGCGAAGGCGTACGGAATGCCTGCCGCCCTGAGGCTCCGCCGGGTGGTGATCCCGGCGATGCTGCCGATCGCCCTGCCGGGCCTCGCCAATCTCTGGCTGATCCTCGTCAAGGACACCGCCCTGATCAGCGTCGTCGGCTTCTCCGAGCTGCTTTACACGGGCAAGCAGGCGGCGGGCTCCACCCGGCACTATTTCCTGTTCTACATGGCGGTGGGGGCGATCTACCTGGTCATGACGCTTGGCTCCAACGCCCTGTTCCGGCTCCTGGAGCGCCAGGTGCGGCGCGGCATCCCGGCCGCGGGCTAGGCGGGTCGCATGGATTTCGCCTGGCTGCCGCAATACGCGCCGCTCCTCGTCGAGGGGTTCTGGCGCACGCTCCTTCTGGTGGCGATGTCCGGCTTCTTCGGCTTCCTGCTCGCCATCCCCATCGGCCTGGCGCAGGCATCGCGCCGCGGCCTTCTCTCCGCGCTCTCCCGCGGCTTCACCACGACGATCCGCGGCACGCCCCTCCTGGTCCAGGTCTACCTGATCTATTACGGCGTCGGCGATCTCCTGGCCGGCATGCCGGAAATCCGCCAGAGCTTTCTGTGGCCCTATCTCCGCGACGGCTTCACCTACGCCGTGCTCGCCTTCACCATCAGCGTGGCGGCCTATGAGGGCGAGATCCTCCGCGGAGGGTTCCAGGCGGTGCCGCGCGGCGAGATCGAAGCGGCCCGCGCCTGCGGCATGTCGCGGCTACTGATCCTCCGGCGGGTTCTCTTGCCGCGCGCCGTGCAGATCTCGCTGCCGGCGCTGTCCGGCGAGGCGATCCTGCTCCTGAAATCGACGCCGCTGGCCGCGACGATCACCGTCATCGACCTGATGGGCGCGGCCAACATCATCCGCGCCAAGACGTTTCGGGTCTATGAGCCGCTCATCGTCGTGGCGGCCGTCTACGTCGTGCTTGCCATCCTCATCGCGCTGGTCTTCCGTTGGCTGGAACGGCGCGTGCCGGCGCCGAGATGAGGACCCAAAATGCCAAAAGATCACGGCTATGAAGCCCCGCTGCCCGGCACGGTCGATTGGCGCGAGCATGGGGTCAAGGTGATCCCGGCATCGTCGCTCGACCCGAACACGCCGCAAACGGCTGGCATGTCGCGCGCCGCCGCGGTCACCACCGCCCGCGCCGGGGCGGAGAAGATCTGGGCCGGGACGGTGACGATCGACGCCAACGCCAAGACCGGCGCGCATCATCACGGCGACCTGGAGAGCATCATCTACGTGGTGCGGGGCCGCGCCCGCATGCGCTGGGGCGAAAGCCTTGAATTCGTGGCGGAAGCCGGGCCGGGCGACTTCATCTTCGTGCCGCCTTTCGTGCCGCACCAGGAGATCAACGCCAGCGCCGACGAGCGGCTGGAATGCGTGCTGGTGCGCTCCGGCCAGGAGCCGGTGGTGGTGAACCTGGATATCGCGATGGTGGAGCGGCCGGAGGAGGTGCGGTGGGTTGATCCGATCCACAGGTGAGCGGATTGTCTCGCGGCGCGGTGACGCTTAAATTTGGCAGCACGGCGTAACTGGGTGATCCGGGCAGTCGCTTTGTGCTTGGCAACTCCGCACATTTTGGCCGCTGGGATATTCTGCAGTTTGAAACGGCCGGAAAAACGGGTTTGACTCTACGTTATATCATCGGTGACGCCACCCGGCCGGAAGGGACGGGGCCGCAGCTGTTGGTTCATGTCTGCAACGATATTGGGGGATGGGGGCGCGGCTTCGTCATGGCGCTGTCGAAGGTCTCCCGCAAGCCGGAGGAGGCATACAAACGCTGGTCCGCTGGCGAAACGGATCAGCCCTTTCAGCTCGGAGAGGTGCAATTCGTTTACGTTTCGGAGGAGTTCACGGTGGCGAACCTGATCGGTCAGCACGACATCGCCCGCAGGAACCGCCCGACCGCGGAGCCGCCCGTACGTTACGAGGCGATTCGCCGTGGTCTGAGGCAGGTGCGCGCATGGGCGCAGACCCGGGGCGGGTCGGTCCACATGCCGCGCATCGGCGCGGGGCTGGCAGGCGGGGACTGGGGCCGCATCGAATCTATCATTCTCGAAGAATTGGTCGCCCACGGCCTGCCCGTCACGGTGTATGATCTGATCGAGACAAGAGGAGAAGCGCCGTGGCTACCCGATCGAAGCGCTTGGCCGCCCGGCTAGAAACGCACAACAAGCGCGAAGGTCAACGGGCAAAGACACGGGTCAGCCTGCTCGATATGGACCCGGACTCGCCGGAGTTCGCGGCGGGAACGCATCGGCTGTGTCTGGCTATCGCGAATAGCCCGCAAGAGGCTGAGGACCAAGCCTTTGTGGATGCAATCTCGGTGAAGCTTTTCGACTGAGGCAAGGCGAAGGTCAAATTGCTCCATATCGCGCCCGAGGTCCGAGACGCGCTGGCTGCCAGCCGGCCGGTCGTCGCGCTGGAATCGGCCATCATTACGCATGGGATGCCGTTTCCGGAGAACCTCCGCATGGCGCGGGACGTCGAGGCGATCGTCCGGGCGGAAGGGGCGATACCGGCGACCATCGCCTTGATGGACGGGGGCATTCGGGTGGGCCTCGACGACGGCGGGCTGGAAAAACTCGCCTCGGTCAAAGGCGCGGCGAAGGCGTCGCGGCGCGATTTGGCGGCGCTTCTGGTGAAGCGCGCCGACGCGGGCACGACTGTCGCCGCGACGATGATCGCCGCGCATGCGGCCGGCATCCTGGTCTTCGCCACCGGCGGCATCGGCGGCGTGCATCGCGGGGCGAGCAAGACGTTCGACATCTCGGCCGATCTCGAGGAACTCGGCCGGACACCCGTCGCGGTGGTCTGCGCCGGGGCGAAATCAATTCTCGACATCCCGAAGACGCTGGAAGTGCTGGAGACGCATGGTGTCCCCGTTCTGGGCCACCAAACGGACGAGTTTCCGGCCTTCTTCGCCCGGTCAAGCGGAGAGAAGGTCGATCATCGGTTCGACACGCCGCGCGAGCTGGCCGAGGTGATCGATGCGCAACGGCGGCTGGGGCTCGGCACAGGCATGCTGATCGCCAATCCAATTGCGGAGGAGCATGCGCTCGCGGAGGCGGAGATGGAGGCGCGGATCGCGGCCGCCTGCCGCGAGGCGGAACGCGCCGGGGTGTCAGGCAAGGCGCTGACGCCGTTCCTGCTGACGCGGATCAACGAGCTGACAAGCGGCGCGAGCCTGAAGGCGAATATCGCGCTGGTGAAGGCGAACGCCGCGCTCGCCGCCAGCATCGCGGTGGAGCTCGCGGCCCTCTCCGCCGGCCGCTGAATCGGGGGTAGGCGTGTCTTCCACCGGTCGCAAGACGCCCGGAAATCCCACCGTGCTGGTGGTCGGCGATGTGATGGTCGACATCATCGTCCGGCCGGAGGGGCCGTTGGCGAGCGGGGCGGACCGGCGCGCGTCGATCCGCCCCTGTCCGGGCGGCTCGGGGGCGAACCAGGCGGCATGGCTCGCCGCATGCGGCGTGAAGGCGCGTTTCGCCGGTCGGGTCGGCCGCGCCGACCATGCGCTGAGGGGCGACTCCTGGAAGCGGCCGGAGTCGAGCCGCTGCTCGGCGCTGACGAGACATTGCCGACCGGCGCGCTCGTGGCGCTGATCGCCCTGGACGGCGAGCGAAGCTTTCTGACCGACCGCGGCGCCAACGCCCGGCTGTGCCGCGCCGATCTGCCGATTACGCTGCTCGACGGCGTCGACCTCCTGCATGTCTCCGGCTATGCGCTCTTCAGCCCCGGCCCGCGCGCCGCCGTCCGCGAGCTGATGGATGCGGCGGGACGCCGGGATATCCCTGTGACGGTCGATCCGGCGTCCCATTCATGTCTGGAGGAGGTCGGCCCGGAAAACTTCCTCGAATGGACTCGCCAGGCGCATATCTGCTTCCCGAACGAGGCGGAGGCGGCTATGCTCGCCGGGACCGCGGACCCGGAGGAGCAGCTGCGGGCGCTGTCGCGAAGATTTGAATTGGTCGTGATCAAGCGAGGGGCGGCAGGCGCGGTCGCGGCCACGCGCGGCGGTGGGCGTTGGCGCGCGGCGGCTTCCCCAGCGCAGGTCATCGACACGTCAGGCGCCGGCGACGCCTTTGTGGCGGGTTTTCTCGCCGCCTACCTTCAGGGTCGTCAGGTCGACGCGTGCCTCCGGAGCGCGGTGGCATGCGGGTCGCGAGCGGTCGGGCGGGTTGGCGCGCGGCCATAACAAGGAGTGAAAGCGGGCGGGCATCCTGCCAAAATCGCAGCCGCCAACTATTTCGTTTTTTTAGCCGTCGCGAGTTGTCGGGCGGATCGGCGCGCGCCTTCCACCATTAGCTTGAAGCGGACTGCTGACCTGCCCTGCGGCGCGGCCTAAGCTGCCCGCGTGCGGCGTCATCGGACCGCCATAAACAATTGACGAAATGAGCCTATCCACGGCAGAACAGCCCCGGGGGCTGACTCGCTGCCAAGGGCAGGACAAACCCGCCGACATGCCGAAATTCCGCTACCGCGCTCTCGACGCCTCCGGCCGGATGGTCATGGGGGTCATCGAGGCGTCGTCCAACGCCGCGGTGCTGCCGGAGCTGGAGAAGATCTCGATCCTGCCGATCGAGATCAGCGACATGCGCGAGCCGGGGCGTTCCTGGCGCCAGTTTTTCGCGCGCGGGCCGACCGCTGAGGAGGTGACCGGCCTCACCGAGGATCTGGCGACGCTGGTCGGCGGCGGCGTGACCTTGGACCGCGCGCTGCTGATCCTCTCGGAAGTGGGCACGCGGCCGGCGGTAAGCCAGCTGATGCTGGACCTGCATCGCGGAATTTCCGGCGGGCACAGCCTGGCGGAAGCCGTCTCGGCCTATCCGGCCATCTTCCCCCGCACTTACGCGAAGATGGTGGAGGTGGCGGAGGTAGCCGGCACGCTTGACGACACCTTGAGGGTCATCGCCCATGAGCGAAGCCGCGTCGAGCAATTGCGGCGGCGGATCACCTCGGCGCTGACTTATCCGAGCTTCCTGGCGTTCGCCGCGACCGGGGTGCTCATCTTCGTGCTGGTCGCGATCATCCCCGAATTCGAGCAAGCCATGGCCGGGCTGCAGACCGACGGCCAGGGCTCGACCGAGATGGTCTTCGCGCTGTCCCGCTCGCTGCGGGAGAACGGCAGCCTGGTCGCCACGATCGCCATCCTGGTCCTGCTCTGCGGCCTGCTGGCGTTCCGCAGCCGGCCTCTCAAGGCATGGTTCATGCGCGGCGTCCGGCGGATTCCGGGCGTGCGCGAAGTCGTTCGGCACGAGCGGGCGGTGTCCTTCTGCGCCACGCTCGGCACGTTGAGCCGGAGCGGCGTCGATATCTCGTCCTCGCTCCGGCTCATCCGCGACCTGATGCGCGACCCGCGGGCGGCTGATCAGATCGACCGGGTGGTGGCCGCCGTCCGGCAAGGCCGTCGTCTGAGCGACGCTCTCCTTGAAGTCGACATATTGCCCATCTACGCTGTCCACATGCTTCGGGTCGGCGAGGAATCGGGCGAGCTTGATGTCGCCGCGATGCGCATCGCCGGCTTTTATGAAGGCAAGCTCAATCGCGCGTTGACGCGGCTGACAGGCATTCTCGGGCCGGCTATAATGATCCTGGTGAGCTTGCTGATCGGTTGGTTGATTGTCTCGGTGATCACCGCGCTGCTCAGCGTCAACGACCTTATCCTGTGACGGCTGCAAACGGCATGGCAATCGGATTCAAAATTCGCGAAAGGCTGCGGGACAGGGACACGGAAGGCGGGTTCACGCTCGTCGAGCTCCTGGTGGTCCTGGTCATCCTGAGCCTGGTGATGGGCCTCGTCGGGCCGCGCGTGCTCAGCTACCTCACCGACGCCCGCGTGCGCTCCGCCAAACTGCAGATCGATTCCCTCGCGGCCTCGCTGGACCTCTTCTATTTAGATACAGGGCGGTATCCTTCCGAGCAGGAGGGCCTGAAAGCCCTGATCGCCCGCTCGCCTAGCCTGGACAACTGGAACGGGCCTTATCTGCAGCAATCGGAGCTGCCCCTGGATCCGTGGGGTAAACCTTATGAGTATCGCGTTCCTGGTGAGAAAAAGTCCTATGACATCGTCTCGCTGGGCTCCGATGGGCGGCAAGGCGGGACTGACGACGCGGCCGATCTCGTCAACAGGTGACAGGGCGCGAGGCGATCGGGGCTTCGCGCTCTACGAGTTGGTCCTGGCGCTGGCGATCCTGGGGCTTGTCGCCGGGGTCGTGTTTCCGCGCGTCGCAAGGGTCCCCGGGCCGGCGGAGCTGAGGCAGAAATCGCTGGAGATCGCCGCGCTTCTGCGGACCGACCGGAACAATGCGTTCCGGCGCGGCCAGGAGGTTCTCTCGCGGATCGATGTCGGCGAGGGTGTCGTGGCGTCCGGGTCTGGAACTCGGCGCGTCGAGTTTCCGCGCGGCGTGAAGGCGGAGTTCGTGCAGTCCAGCCGCGAGCTCCGCGCCGATGGCGGCGGCATCCGCTTCCGCCCGGACGGGCGTTCCTCCGGAGGGGTGCTCTATTTGAGCCGCCAGGGCGCGGTCTACGAGATTTCGGTCAATTGGCTGACGTCGGGCGTCGCGGTCGTCCCCGCTGCGCGGCCTGACCGAGCGGCGGCCGGAGGCTGAGCGGATGATCGGCATGTCCAGGCGCCGCCTGTTTCGCGCCAAGCGCAACGGGCAGGCGGCGTTCACGCTCCTGGAGATGCTGGTCGCCGTTGCGATCATGTCCGTTCTTGTCGGCATGGTGCCGCGCAGCTTTGTCTTCGCGCGCGCCCTGATCAACCGCTCCGAATCCTGGGTCGATGCGCGGATCGTGGCGGAGGCGGTGCTGAACGGAGAGCTGGGCGGCAGCGACTTGCGGCCCGGAACGCGCCGCGGCGCCATCGACGGGCGAGGCTGGACCGCTATCTTGCAGCCGAATGCCGACCTTTCGGCGGGCGGCGCGGATGCGGAGCGGGTGCTTCTCCATGTGCGCGTTGTGGTGCCGGTCTCCTCGGTGGAGAACCTCGAGGTGGACACGATGCGCGTCGGCTTCGCGCGATGACCCGGCGCAGCGGACAAGCGCAGGACGGCTTCGCGCTGGTCGAATCGATCGCGGTTCTGGCGCTGAGCGCGCTCGTTCTCTTGAGCCTTCTGACGGCCAGCTATCTCGTCACCCGCAATTCCGCCGCGGCGGCGCGTCGGGCCGGCGCCGTGGAGACTTTGACCACGGGGCTGGAAGCGCTCCGTCGCGACGTTTCCCGCGCAAAATTCGCCCGCGGCGGCGCGACGGCCGCGGACCCTTTGCTGTTCCAAGGGGCAGCCCAGTCGCTTGGACTGGTGATCGGCGCCGATGATCCCGATCTCGGCGAGAGCCTCGTCCGGATCGAGGCGCTCGCGGACGGCGACACGACAGCGCTTGTGCGGTCGTCTGCGCGGCTGCTGCCGCAGATGAACGGCTTCGCGGGCGTCACATTCGCCAATCCGGCCGTTCTCATGTCGGGCCGCTGGGCTTATCGCTTCTCATACGCCGAGCTGGATTCCGGTCCGGCCCAATGGAATAGCAGCTGGACGAGCACCAAGAACCTGCCGGACGCCGTCAGGCTGGAGATCCTCGACCGAGCCGCGACCCGCCATATCGTGCCCGCGATCATCATCCCATTGCAGGTCAATGCGGAGACGCCTTGTGAAACCGTGGGCTGCGAAACCGGGGAGGAGGATGAGCAGAGTTTGGAGGAGCGGCGGCGTGAATGGGCTTCGGGCTTGGAAGGGGATGCGGCCGATGGGTCGGGCGACGGGCAGTGACGGCTACATCACGCTGGCCGTGCTGGTCATTGCCGGGCTCCTGGCGGCCAGCGTCGCCACCCTTATCACGGTCTCGCGCCCGGCGATCGACACCGCGCGGCTTGGCGCCGACAAGCTCGCTGCGGACGGCCTGGTCGACGGCGGCCTGGCGGCGGCCGGCTACCTTCTCTTCAGGAGCGAGCGCGAGCCATCCGCGGTCGACGGGACGACTTTGCGCTTCGGCACCGGCTCCGTCCGGCTTGGCGTCACCGACGAAGGCGGGCGAATCGGGCTGAACATCGCGGATCCGGAGCTGCTTGCTGGATTGTTCGGCGCCGCCGGCGGAAGCTCGATGAGCCCGGCGGCATTCGCCGCAAGAATCATGGATTGGCGCGACGAAGACAGCGAGCCCACGGAAGCCGGGGCCGAAAGCGAGGAATATGCGAGCGCCGAGCTCGGCTACGGGCCGCGAAACGGGCCATTTCGCTCGCCCGACGAATTGCGCCTTCTCATCGGATTGAGCGGGGGAGACTTCAACCGACTGGAGCCGTTCCTCACGACGTTCAGCAATTCCGGGTTGATCGACCCGCGCAGCGCTCCCAGGACTGTCCTGCTTGCGATTCCGGGTTTGACCCGAGCCGATGTCGAAAGATTGATCGAGGCGCGCCGCGCCGGCACGCGCGACCGCGAGGCGCTGATCGGCCTCGTCGAGGGCTCGACGGATTATTTCGGCACCGAACCTTCCGGCGCTTATCGCGTCGTGATGCAGGCGCGGCTGAAAGCCGGGTTCAGCGAGGCCGCCGAAGCCGTGCTCGTGGCCGCGACGGACGAAACCGCGGATTTCGGTGTCGTCGCCTGGAACAGGCTTGCGCCAGGAACGCGGTCGCCATGACCATGGCGACTGGCTTGGGATTCGGTCGATGAGCACGGTCTCCAGAGCCGTTGGACGCCTTGTCGACGAGATCGCGGAGGTCTTGGAGCCGCTTCGCGCCCGCAATGAGCGGCGGGCCCGCTATACCCTCGTCGAACGCGGGCGCGGCTACGAGATCTATCGAAACGATCGGACCGGACCGGTTCTCGCCTCGCAAGGCTCTTTCGGCGAGCTCGGTCAGAACAAGCTTCCGCGGCAGGTGACATCCCAGCCCGTGGAGGTGCGGCTCGACGCCGGCCGCGTGCTCAGTAAGGCCCTGCAGCTTCCCGCCTCAAGCCGCCAGTACCTCGACGCCATCGTCGGTCACCAGGTGGAGCGCATGACGCCGTGGGCCGCGGACCGGGTGGTGTTCGACTACACGGTCGATGAAGCGGCCACCAATGCCGAGCAGGTGGCCGTGCGCCTCGTCGCCACGTCGCGCGACGTGCTCGACGCCGCGGTCGAGCGCCTCGCCGGATTGGGCGTGAAGCCGGCGCTTGTGGGGACATCGGAAGACCCTCTGGACCGGCCAAGCCCGGTCAATCTCCTGCAGGCCAGCAAGCTGGGCCGCAAGCAGGCGCTCCGCCGCAACGTCGCGATCGCTCTGGCCGCCATCGCCGTCGCGGGCGCCGCGGTGAGCGGCTTCACCGGCTGGCGGCTCTATAGCCTTTCCGCTGAGGCAGCGGCTGTCCAGGCTGAGCTCGACGAGGCGCGCGGGGCGGTGGAGGAAGCCCGCTCGCGAACGGTGAATTCGGAAGCCTATGCGAAGCTTCTGGCGCGCAAGCAGGGAGTTGTCGCGATGGTGGTGCTGGTCGACGAGCTCTCCAAGATCATCCCGGCCGGCACTTTTCTGAGCGAGCTGCAAATCGAGGACCAGGGCCTCAGGATCACCGGCTTCTCCGACGATGCGCCGGCGCTCATCGCGACGCTTGAAAGCGCTGCGGTCCTGAAGGACGTGAATTTCGCGGCGCCTACGACGCGTGACGAGGGCACGTCGCAGGACCGTTTCGAGATCGTGGCGACGATCGAGCCGCCCGCCCCGCCCGCCTCATGAAAGCGTTGACCAGATCCGTCCCGGGCCGCAACCGTGTCTTGTCGCTCGCAGTCTTCGGGCTGATGGTCGTCGCGCCGGTGGCGTGGGCGGCGTGGAGCCTGAACGCGGCTTCGGCCGCCGGCGAGGCGATCCGCAGCCAGACGGTGCTGCTCGACGGCATCCGCCAGCGGCTGACGGCCCTGCAAGCGAGCCCGCGGAGCACCGGGTCGGCGACCGACCAAGCCAGCATCTACCTGCCCGGCGCGACGGCCTCGATCGCCGGCGCCGCTTTGCAGCGGATCGTCGCGGACGCGATCGGGAGCGCCGGCGGCCGCCTTGTGGAGAGCGAGTTCGCGCGCGGCGAGCCGTCGGAGGAAGAGCCGGGCCGGGTCGATCTCCGTGTCGCCTTCGACGCCGAGATCGTGACGCTTCAGCAGATCCTCTTCCAGCTGGAAAGCGGCACGCCCGTTTTGCTTCTCCACACACTGAGCATACAATCCTCTGGCGCGGCGGAGGCAGCGGAGGGCGCCAGTCCGCCCTTGCGCGTTACGCTCCTGGTGGGAGGCTTCTGGGAAGCGGAGGGCGCGATACAATGAAGGCGCGCCTGCTCGGCCTCGCGGCTGTCGCGCTTGCTGGCCTTGCGTTCGTCTCCTTGGCAAAAGCGCAGGACGAGCTGCCTGAAGCGCCACTGATCCTGCCCGAGTTGCGCGGAGCAACGGCCGCGCCTGAGCCGGCTGATGCGCCGATGAGCATCGACGTTCCGGATGCGGCGACCGAACAGGAAGCCGGCGAAACGCCGGTTACGCAGGAATCGCCCGAAGCGCCGGCCGACTTGGATGCGCCCGGAACGGAGGCGGATCTGGACGCCATCGAGGCTTCGATTATGCCCGACGCGTCGATGGACGACCTACCTCAGTCGCCGGATGCGCCGGCCGAAACCGATGCGGCGGCCGCGCCGAACCCGTTTTTCAGCCCCAGCCTGGAAAGCCTCGAGGCGACCCGGTCCGCGCCGCTTTTCACACCGTCGCGAACGGCGCCCCAAAGCGAGCCAGAGCCAGAGCCGGACGTGGCTCCGGTGGAGACGGAGGTGGCGGTCGAAGCGGAGGCTACCCCGCCGGACGTCAAGCTGATCGGCATCGTGAAGGCAGGATCGGAGGAGGTGGCGATCCTCTCCGACACGGCGACCGCCGAGGTGCAGCGTCTGCGGCCCGGCGAGGAGGTTCAAGGCTGGACGGTGCGCATCGTCGATACGCGGACGGTGGAGCTGAAGAGCGGCGAGCAGCGCCACACCTTGACGATGTTCACCGATTATCCGGCCACCGGACAGCCGCCGACCCCGGCGGACCCGGAAAGCGAGAATTACGGGGAGTGGAACGGCGAGGAATCCGGCGGATACGATGAGGCGCCTCCCCCCGACGAGCCGAGCATGTACGAGGAGCCGCCCTCCGAGCAGCCGCCCGGCGAGTGAGCCGCCGCCGGATCGACAGCGTGGCTCAGGTCGTGGCGCGCAGGACTTCCTCGATGGAGGTGACGCCGGCGCGATATTTCAACAGACCGTCCTCCAGCATCGAGGACATGCCGGCGGCTTTGGCCTGCTCCTGCAAGGCGCCCGTATCGATGTTGCGCCGGATGAGCGTGCGCAGCTCGTCGTTCAGCCGCAGCACCTCGAAGATCGCGACACGGCCCCGATAGCCGGTCCTGCCGCACCAATTGCAGCCGGGCGCCGTGTAGAAGACTTCGCCGGCGCGCGGATTGAACAGGCCGCGCTCGGCTAGCCTGACGGCGGCGGGCGGCAGGTGATCGGTCGGGGTGCGGCAGCGCTCGCAGAGCTTGCGCACCAGCCGCTGACCGACCACGCACCGGAGCGCGGAGACAAGCAGGAAGGTTTCCACGCCGAGGTCCACAAGCCTGACGATCGCGTCGGCGGCGCTGTTGGTGTGCAGCGTGGTCAGCACAAGGTGGCCGGTAAGCGCGGCCTGAACGCCGATCTGCGCCGTATCGCGGTCGCGCATCTCGCCGACCATGAGCACGTCCGGGTCATGGCGGAGGAACGAGCGCAGCGCGGTGGCGAATGTCAGGTCGATGGACGGCTTCACCTGCGTCTGGTGGATGCCGGGAATCTGGTATTCGATCGGGTCCTCGATCGTCATGATCTTGCGTTCGGGGTCGTTCAGCGTCGACAGCGCCGCCGCCAGCGTGGTCGTCTTGCCGCTGCCGGTCGGGCCGGAGACGACGATCAGCCCGTGCGGCTCGGAGAGCTGCTCGGCGAAGGCCTTCAGATCGCGCGGGGCCATGCCGAGCCGCGACAGGTCGAGCGCGCGAGCTTCCTTGACGAGGATGCGGATCACCACCGCTTCGCCGTGCAGCGCCGGCATGGTCGCGACGCGCAGATCGGCCTCCGTGTCGCCGACGCGGATGCGGGCGCGGCCGTCCTGCGGCAGCCGGCGCTCGGCGATGTTCAGCCCGGCCAGGATCTTGACGCGGGAAACGACGGCGCGCGCCATGCGGCCGGGCAGCGACTGGTGGGAGCGGAGCCGGCCGTCGACGCGCAGGCGCACGCGAACGCCATCACGCGAGGGTTCGATGTGGATGTCGGTGGCGGAGGCGTTGATCGCAGCTTCCAGCATGGAATCCACGGTGTGGACAACCGGAGCCCCGCTCGCCAGATCCTGCAGGCGCTCCAGATTCTCCTCGGCGCCGATGTCGCCGTCGTCATCGCCCGTCCGGCCGGTCTCGCGCGGCTCGCCGGGCTTGGGCAGGTTCGATCCCTGCTCGAAGAACATGGCCAGCTCGTCGAAGGCGGCGACCTGGATCGCTGCCGGCTCGGCGAGCGCCAGCAGGACCGCGCGGATCGCGTCCTCGCGCGTTGGGTCGGCGACGGCGAGCGCCAGTTCGCCCCTGTCGAGGAAGGGAAAAATCCACGAGTCGCGCAGGAACCTGCGGGACAGCCCGTCGAACAGGTCCGCCCGGTATTCGATCTGATCGGGCTGGGCGCGGGGGAGATCGTGGAAGGCGGCGACGGCGTCCGCCAGTTCGCCGCCGGACAGCACGCCGGCTTCCCAGAGGTCGGCATATCCGTTGCGTCCGCTGGAGAGGTTGCGATTCAGCGCCGCCCAGTCGACGCGATCCTTTGCGGTCTCGCTTTCCATCAGGAACGCGACAAAAGCTCCATAGGGCGCCGAGGTGTCGATCGCGAGCATGAGACAGTCCGAAGTGGCTTTGTCAGCCTTATGTATGATGATAACCTTTAGAAACACGCTGAAAAGATGCGTGGGTACGGATTGGCCGCGGGGCAGCCTTTTCGGCACGACGGCAAGGGAAGCGATTGGCTGCGGGATTGCCTGGCGACGCGCCACGGTTTCGCCGCAGCATGGTCTTCATTGGCCGGAACTATGGGTGGGAGCGAGGTCGCAAGCGTCGGGCTTTCGTTGCGCCGCAGCTGCCTTAGGCGAGGAGGTCGGAGTCACATGTCTCGCCTGAGAAGGGCTTGCGTATCGGGCCTGCTGCTTGTTTCGGCGCTTATCATGACGGCTTGCGCGTCCAGCGGGCTCGCCCCGCGCCCGGGCGGCAGCCCGTCGCCGTTCGCGTCGATTTTCCAGACCGACCTTTCAGCCCGCCAGCCCGGCGGTCCGGGCGCCGGCGCGGGGCAGGGCGGATCGGCCGGATCCGGCGGCCGGGCCGAGGCGATCTATCTTGGCTCCGGAGCCGGGCACGGCGGGTCCAATCAGAGCGTCTCGACCTATGAGCCGGGCGATCCCGTTGGGCCTGGCGAGGCGAGCGCGCCTGGCGGTGGGAGCGCGCCGGGCGACTTCAGCCTGAATTTCGAGAATGCCGACCTGAAAGAGGTCGTGCAGTCCATTCTCGGCAATGCGCTGAAGGTGAATTACAGCGTCGACCCGACGGTATCGGGAAGCGTGACGATCTCTTCCGCCCGGCCTGTCGCTCAAGACGATCTCCTGCCGATCCTGGAAATGGTGTTGCAGATGAACGGCGCGGCGCTGATGCGGGACGGCGAGCTTTATCGGATCGTCCCGGAGGCTTCCGCAGTGTCGCAGTGGGGCGATGTCGGCGACGCGCGGCCCGGCTACGGCATCTCCATCCTGCCCCTGCGGTATGTATCCGCGCAGACCCTGATCAGCCTGATCGACGGTTTCGGCACCCGGCCCGGCTCGGTGCGCGCGGAAACGGCCCGCAACCTTCTGATCGTGCTCGGCAACAGCGCCGACCGGGAAGCGGCGATCGAGACGGCGATGTCCTTCGACGCGGATTGGATGCAGGACCAGTCGGTCGCGGTCCTGCCGCTCAGGAATGCCAAGCCGGAGACGGTGATCCCGGAGCTGGAGCGGATCTTCAAGGCGAGCGAGGGCGGGGTCGGCGCCGACCTGGTGCAATTCATGCCGATGCCGCGCCTGAAGGCGGTGCTCGTCGTTGCGCCGCAGCGCGAGACCTTGGAGCGCGCCCGGACCTGGGTGCAGCGGCTCGACAACAACAACCCGGACCTGGAGGCCAGCGTCTACGTCTACCGCGTAAAGTACCGGGATGCGAAGAAGCTGGCGGACCTCCTGAACCAGCTGTTTTCCTCCACTCCGTCGGTTCCCGGCACGGAGGCGGCTGACCAGATCGAGCCGGGGGCGGAACCGGTGGTGTCGGAAGGCTTCGACGATCAGATCGCCGAATCGTTTCCGGAAGAAGGGCAACAGGAGCCGCCGGAGCCCGACAGCACGTTCCTTGCGGCAGCCGAACCCGAATCGCCGTCCGTGGCTCTTGCCGGCGGCGTGCGCATCCAGGCCGACACATCGAACAATTCGGTCGTGATTTTCGCCGATCTGGAAACGCGGCAGGAAATCCTGCGGGCGCTGACCAACATCGACGTGCCGCCCCTGCAGGTGGCGATTAACATCACGATGGCCGAAATCCGGCTGAACGACGAGCTGCGTTATGGCGTGCAATATTTCGTGAAGAGCCAGAATGTTGGCTTGGGCAAGGACAACGGGTCGGCCGGCCTGTTCAACACGCTGGCCAATAGTATCGGCCGCGAGCTTCCGGGCTTCAACTTCGTCCTGGGAAGCGAAAGGAGCCCCGACCTCATCATCGATGCCTTCGATTCAGTGACCGATGTGCAGGTGCTGTCGTCCCCGTCGCTGGTAGTCATGGAGAACGAGACGGCGAAATTCCAGGTCGGCGACCAGATCCCGATCGTGACGAGGACGGTGTCCGACCCCGGGAGCAGCGACAGCGGCATTGTGACCAGCAACGAGGTCGAATACCGCGATACGGGCATCATCCTGAACGTCAAGCCGCGCGTGGCCGAGGACGGCACGGTGTCGATGACGATCGAGCAGGAAATCTCCTCGGTCACCGCCGGCTCCAACAGCCTGACGCCCACCATCTCCAACCGCCGGGTGTCGAGCTCCATCGCGGTAGTGGACGGCCAGACCGTCCTTCTCGGCGGGCTCATCCAGGAGCAATCCGGCCACGAGAAGAGCGGTCTGCCGGGCCTGCACCGGATGAAAGGCGTCGGCGGCCTGTTCGGGCGCACCAGCAATGTAAGCCGCCGCACCGAGCTCATCATCCTGATCCGGCCGTCAGTCATTCGCGGCGGCGAGGATGCCCAGCAGGTCGCGGAGGAGCTGAGGTCGCGGCTCTGGGGATTGGGAGCGGCGCAAGCGCGTTGATGCAGGCGCTCGACGGAGAAAGGTCGAGCTTGATCATTGGGCTTGGGGCCGCCGCTTTGGCCGCGGCCGCCGGAGCCTGGGTCTTCGCTCCGGCCCAGATCGCCGCATCCGCGGTTCTGGCCGCTACGATGGGGGCCATCGCCGCCGAGGATTTCCGCCGCTTCAGGGCCCCGGATGCTCTCAACCTGTTCGCGGCCGTGGCCGGCTTGGTCGCCATCGTAGGGATCAGGTCTCAATCAGGCAGCGCCGAGGTGGTCGCTGCCCTCGGCAGCGCGATCGTTGGCGCGGTGCTCTGCGGCGGCGCTCTGTTCCTTGTGCGAGAGGCGTTCTTCCGATTGAGAGGAGTCGATGGCCTCGGCATGGGCGACGTGAAGCTCGCCGCGGCGGGCGGCATCTGGCTCGGCTGGGAGCTGTTCGCCACGGCGGTCATGCTGGCGGCGATCGGCGCGCTGGCCTTCGTAGCCGCACGCTCGATCGTCGAGGGCCCGTGGCCACGCACAAGGCGCATCCCTTTTGCGCTCTATCTGGCGCCGGCGATTTGGGCGTGCTGGTTTCTGGCCGGATACTTCGAGATCGCCTAGCGCGCGGCTTCCGGCGGGACGGCTTTTGGTGATCTCGACCGTGGCGCGGACCGGCGCCGCCGCGCAAGGATTGTCCCCAGCGGCACCGGCCGGAAATCCCAGACATCGACGCCGACATCATATTGCCGCGTGATGGGCTTCAGCCGTCCATGGCTATGGCCGTGGATGTTCACGACGCCCTTGCCGATACCGTTCCAGGTGCGGAACGGATAGTGGCAGAGGACCAGCTGGCGGTCGTCCAGGGTCAGCTCGACATAGTGCTGGACGCTGGCCCAGCCGGGCGCTTCGAGCGTGCCAGCATCATCATTGTTGCCGATGATCAGGTGCTTGCGGCCGTGGAGGCTGGCGATGAGCTCGGCCACTTCGGCCGGTGCGGGGCCGAGGGCGAAATCGCCCAAATGCCAGACCTCGTCATCGGCGCCGACCGCCTCGTTCCAGCGCCGGACCAGCTCGTCCGTGTGCACGGCGAGATTCGGAAAGGGGCGGTGGTCGAAGCGGAGCGCGCGGAGGTCGCCGAAATGCGTGTCGCCGGTGAAGAAGGTGGCCATTCCGGTCTACCTAGTGGCGGCGTGTTGCAAGTCTGCTAATCGGTCGGCCTTCGGTATGGGACATCAGAATGGACAATTCGCAATTGCTGACCGATCCGCGTCCACACGATCGGAACGAGGCGCTCCTGGTGGGGCGGGCGTGGAACCCGGCGGTCGCCGGGCCATCGATCGTGGCCATTCAGGGCGACGAGGCGATCGACATCACGGCGGCGGCGCCGACAATGCGCGATCTCTGCGAGGCGGAGGACCCGGCTGGCTTGATTCGCACCGCGCGCGGCGAGAGCCTCGGCCAACTCGCCTCCGTTCTCGCGAACACGCCACGGCGGGATCGCGATCCCGAAAGACCCTGGCTGCTGGCGCCGATCGACCTGCAGGCGATCAAGGCCGCCGGCGTGACCTTCGTCGTCTCGATGCTGGAGCGGGTGATCGAGGAGCAGGCGCGTGGGTCGCCGGCGCGGGCGAGCGAGCTACGCGGCGAGATCCAGGCGGCCATCGGCGACGACCTGCGGCGGCTCAAGCCCGGATCGGAGCAGGCGGCGGCGCTGAAGGAGCTGCTCATCCGCCGCGGGATGTGGTCGCAATATCTGGAGGTCGGCATCGGCCCGGACGCCGAGATCTTCACCAAGGCGCAGCCGATGTCGGCGGTCGGGCACCTGGCGGAAGCCGGGCTGCTCCCGATTTCGGTGTGGAACAATCCGGAGCCGGAGGTGGCGTTAGTCGTCGCCAGCACCGGCCGCATCGTCGGCGCGACGCTCGGCAACGACGTGAACCTGCGCGACCTCGAAGGCCGCTCGGCGCTGCTCCTGTCGAAGGCCAAGGACAACAATGCGAGCGCCTCGATCGGGCCGTTCATCCGGCTGTTCGATGATGGCTTTGGCCTGGACGACGTGCGCCAAGCGGAACTTCGCCTGACTGTGGAGGGCGAGGACGGCTTCCGGATGGAGGGCGCGAGCGCCATGAGCCGGATCAGCCGCGACCCGGAGGATCTGGTCGGCCAGACGATCGGCCGCAACCACCAATATCCGGACGGTTTTGTCCTTTATCTCGGCACCATGTTTGCCCCGACCGAGGACCGCGACGCGCCCGGCAGCGGCTTCACGCACAAGCTCGGCGACGTGGTGTCGATCTCTTCGCCGAAGCTGGGTCGGCTGACCAACGTGATGGCGCATTCGTCGGAAGCGGAGCCATGGACCTTCGGCGCGGCGGCTCTGATGCGAAATCTGGCAATGCGCGGGCTGCTTTGAAGCTCGTAGCCCGCATGGAGCAACGCGGAATGCGGGATCTGTCGCCGTGTCGCCCCGGATTACGCTGGCGCTCCATCCGGGCTACGGCCGACTGCAAGGCCATCTTGCTGGAGATGCCGGGTCGAGCTGTAGAGGTTCTTGAAGCGCGCGTACGTCGGATCGAAGGCCGCCTTCCGGCCGTCAGTCGGCTGGACGACTCGCTCCGTCGGGTTCCAGCGTTCCCGCGGCGTCGCCCAGCCGAGCGCCTCCGCCGCCAACCCGGCGTCGCCGAGCGCCGCGCCAATCGTGCGCATGGGCACGATTTGCGTGATACCCGCCACGTCGGAGACCAGCTGGAGCAGTGGCAGGGACGTCGCGCCGCCGCCGACGGCGACGTAGTCGCGGCCGCCTCCGGCCTCATCGCGGATGGTGTCGAGGTTGTCGCGGATGGCTAGCGCCAGGCCGAGGACGAAGGCGCGGCATACGTCCGCCTGGCCGGTGTCGAGGCCCATGCCGAACAGGACGGCGCGCGCGTCGGGATCGGCAAAGGGGGTGCGCTCGCCGGTGAGGTAGGGGAGGGCGAGCGGCGTGTCGGGGCCGATCTCGCTGTTGAAGGCGAGGTCGAGGACGGTCTTCACGTCGGTCGCGAAGAGCTTGGCCAGCCAATCGAGCACGAGGCCGCCGGTCGCCATGCCGCCGGCGAGGCTGTGGACGCCGCGCCTGACCGACTGCGTGCCCCAGAAGCGATTCGAGGCGACGAAGCGGTCGGAGTTGGCGATGAAGAAATAGGTCGAGCCATACATGATCATTGCCGTCCCCGGCGCGTCGGCATAGGCGCTGTAGGCTTCCGCCCAGGCGTCGACGGTACCCATCACCACGGGCGTCCCGGCCGGGAGCCCGGTCGCCTCGCTCGCCTCGGGCGTGACGCCGCCCAGCCGGTCGCCGGGCCAGACAAGCTCCGGGACGGCGACGCCCGGCAAGAGCTCCGCCCAGAGGTCCTGGCGCCATTCGGCTCGCGGCACGTCGTAAAGCGGCGCCGACTGGCTGGCGGAGTGATGATCGATCGCATACGCCCCTGTGAGCTTGCCTGCGAGCCAGGGACTTGCGCTGTACCAGCGCCGCATGGCGGCGAACACCTCCGGCTCATGCCGCTGCAGCCACAGAAGCTTGGGAACCGGCGATTGGGAGGAAATCGCGGAACCGGTGATCGCGATGCCCTCAGGCCCTCCATATCGCTCGTCGAGCTCCACGATCTCGGCTCGCGCCCGCGTATCGATCCCGTAGAGGATCGCCGGCCTGAGCGGCGACCCGGCGGCGTCGGTCGGCAATGCGGTCGGCCCGATGGCGCTGACGCAGAGGGCCTGGGGCCGCAGCTCGGCACGATCGGCGAGGCGCCGCAGCAGCGCGACGACATCGCGCCACCACACGGTTTCCGCATCCTGCTCGAAATGGCCGGGCCGCGGGCGCGACACGGAATGGGCGACGCGCTCCTCCGCCAGAATCGCCCCGTCCACATCGCAGGCGACGAGCTTGGAGCTTTGCGTGCCCACGTCCAATCCGACGACGACATCGACGGCCATGACTTACCTCGCCCCAGCATCGAACGCGGCCCCCGCCGCGCCTTGCGCCCCCGCCGCACCCGCATCCATTGGACGATTGTGGACCGGCTGTGAACCGGGTAGCGTGCCCGCCACAAGGGCCACAATGCGATAAGAGCTCGTCAAGGAGGACACTGCCCTTTCTTGCCGCGTGGCGCTCGATCCCGTCCAGCGTCGTCTGTCCTGGAAGCTTCAGCCGGACGGGCGCAGGCGCGGGATCAGGACGGACGGATCAAGGCGAGCGGAATGGCGGACGGATACAATCATTCAGGGAGGAACGGAAATGAACAGACGTGAAACAATGAAGCTACTCGGCGCCACCGTGCTGGCGGGAGCCGTCGGGCTCTCAAGCTTCGCCTGGGCTCAGGACCAGAAAAAGATGGTGACGGTGGTCAAGATCGCCGGCATCCCGTGGTTCAACGCGCTGGAGAACGGCATCAAGAAGGCAGCGACGGATTTCAGCATCGACGCCTCGATGGTCGGCCCCGCCAATGTCGACCCGGCGCAGCAGGTAAAACTCCTGGAAGACCTGATCGCCCAGAAGGTCGACGTGATCGGCCTCGTGCCGCTCGACGTGAAGGTCGCCGAGCCGGTGCTGAAGCGCGCCCAGGAGGCCGGCATTCCGGTCATCACCCATGAAGGGCCGGAGCAGGAAGGCCGCACCTGGAACGTCGAGCTCATCGATTCTGTGCAGTTCGGCGAGGTGCAGATGCAGCGGCTCGCCCAAGAGATGGGCGAGGAGGGCGAATACGTCGTCTATGTCGGGACGCTGACGACGCCGCTCCACAACATCTGGGCGGATTCGGCGATCGCCTATCAGGAGAAGAACTATCCGAATATGAAGCTCGTCACCGACCGCTTCCCCGGCGCCGACGAGATCGACACGTCGTACAAGACCACGCTCGACGTGATCA
>JACCSN010000246.1 GCA_013812985.1 Hyphomicrobiales bacterium
GCCGCGATGGAAATCACCCGCGTCGGGCCGGCAGGCGCGCCGAGCAGCACCGCGGAGGGGAAGACGGAAAACGCCTGGACGAAGGAGAGGCAGAAGGTGATGGCCAGGCCGGAGGCCAGGAGCGGCAGGAATAGACGGCCGAAACGCTGGCGCGCATTGGCCCCGAGGGTGGCCGCGGCTTGCTCCAGCGAGGGGTCGATGCCGGTGATGTAGGACAGCGTCAGCAGGAACGTGAAAGGGAATCCGGTGATCACCAGCGAGAGGAACACGCCCCAGTAATTGTGCACAAGGCGGATCGGGCTATCGATGAGGCTGACGAAGATCAGCGTCCGGTTCAACCAGCCTTGCGGGCCGAGATAGTTCAACAATCCCTCGGCGACGAGCACCGTGCCGAGCGTGATCGGCAGGATCAGGATGGTGGTCAAGAGCTTCTGCCGCCGGATCAGCCGGACCCGCATGGCGATCGGGACCGAGATCAGGATGTTGAGGAGCGTCACCGGCAATGCCAGCCAGAGCGTCTTGGCGATGGTTTCGTAAAGGAACGCATCGGCGAAGAACTTCGCATAATTGGCGAAGAGCGACCCCTCCCGCGGGTTGAAGGAGAGGAACAGGCCGTAGAGGAAGGGGTAGACGAACAGGAGCACCACGCAGAGAGCAGCGGGCACGACGAGCAGTGTCACACCATCGAGGCCGCGATTGGCAAGCCGGATGCGCAACGGGACGCGATCGACGACAGTCGGGCTTATCTCTGCCGAAGCCATGCTCATAGCCGCCGCCTCTGGTCCTGACTTACGCCCCGGTCACTCATTGAACAGCTCAGCGTGCGTGCCGGCGCGAACGAAAATCACGAGGCGGGCCTTGCCGCTGTCAACGAGCTTGTAGGCCAGCAGGAAATCTCCCCCGATGTGGCATTCCCGGTGGCCGGCCCACTCTCCTTTGAGCGGGTGGTCTATCCATTCGGCCCCGAGCGGGCCATCGTTGGCGATCAACAGCATCATCGCCTCTTTGAGCCGGTTCATGTCGTACCGGCCGGAACGCGACAGCTGCTCCCAGTTCTTCAGGAACGATTTCGCGTAATCGACCGATCGCGGAAGCGCCGCTCGCCTACTGGCCGCTGTTCTTTTCAAGGTCGGCAAACAGTTCATCCGCCGTGGCGAAGCGCACAGAGTGATTGCGCGCGATCTCGTCGGCCTCGGCCATGGCGGCACGAGTTTCGGCGTTCGGCACCTTGAGCTCGAGCGGTAATGCCTGATCGGCCACTACCCGGCGCAGGAAAAGACGCACGGCATCGGAGACGGAAAGGCCAATAGCGTTAAGCGCTTTGGTCGCCTGCGCCTTGGTCTCGTGGTCCACCCGAATGTGGAGCATCGAAGTGTTTGCAGCCATTCTCTTCGCAGTCCTGACGCTCGCTGTATCTCAGATGCGATACAATATGAGGTTTCCTTCCCGTCTCGTCAACGGCAAGCAGCCTCTCATGCCGCGGCCCTCCCCGAATACACCAGAACCTGCTTAGGGTCGGCCGCGAGCCTGATTGTTTCCCCTGATCGAACGATATCCTCCGACCGGAAGAACAGCTCCAGCCCCTCCGCCGTCCGCGCGGTGCCAAAGAAGCTGCGGCCGCGATATTCGGCGGTTTCCACCGTGGCGACGATCGGCCCGTCGGCTTCCGGCACCAGATCCTCGGGGCGGATAGCGACAATGGCCCCGCCGTTACCGATCGGCTCCACGGCGACGCCGCGTATTTCGGCGGGCCCGACCGAGAAGCGCTGCTGCCCGTGCTCCGTCCCGACGATGCGCGTCGGCAGCAGGTTGCGGTAGCCCATGAACTCGGCCACGTCGGCATGCGCCGGCCGGGCATAGAGTTCGGCCGGCGTCCCCACCTGGCGCACGCGGCCGTCGCGCAGGACGACGATGCGGTCGGCCAGCGACAGGGCCTCGTCCTGATCGTGCGTCACATAGATGGTCGAGGAGCCGAGCAGATTGTGGATGCGGCGGATCTCGGAGCGCATCTCCAGGCGGAGCTTGGCGTCGAGGTTGGAGAGCGGCTCGTCCATGAGGACGAGCGGCGGCTCGATGACGATCGCCCGGGCGATGGCCACGCGCTGCTGCTGGCCGCCGGAGAGCTGGCCGGGCAGCTTGGCGGCCTGGGTCTCCAGCCGCACCAGCGAGAGCGCCTCGTCCGCCTTCCGCGCGATCTCCGCCTTGGGCCGGGCGCGCATGGCGAGGCCGAAGCCGACGTTCTTGCGCACGTTCATATGCGGGAAGAGCGCATAGTTCTGGAACACCATGCCGAAGCCGCGCTCTTCCGGCCGCAGGCGGTCAATCCGAGTTTCGTCGAGCCAGATCGAGCCGTGCGTGAGCGTCAGCAGGCCGGCGATGCAGTTCAGCGCCGTCGACTTGCCGCAGCCGGATGGCCCGAGCAGGGCGATGAACTCGCCCCGCTCGATCGTCAGGGACACGTCCCGCAGGGCCGACAGACCGCCGAAGTCGCGCCCGACGGAGTCGAGGCGCAACTCGCGGAAATCGCGGGACGCGATGGTCACTTCTGGACCTGTTGGCCGCCCACCTCCTCGTCCCAGCGACGGAAGGCGATGACCAGCTT
>JACCSN010000657.1 GCA_013812985.1 Hyphomicrobiales bacterium
CCCCTGAAGCATCTGGAGACGAGGACGCTCAAGTCAGGTGTTGTCATCCTCCATTACGCGCCGGAGAGCAGACAGTGACGATCGATCCGCTCGTTCCGGTCAACTAGGCTTGTCGAATTGGGAGTGCCTGGGGAAGCGGCGCGCTCCGGACGATCGGTGGCCAAGGGGCGTAGCTGCCATCAGCTTAAATCCGCGAATGACCGCTTATCGGTTTGGCGCAGCCAGCTCGGAACAGCTGAATTGTCCCGAAGAACGAACCCGCTGCGCGGGAGGGGCGCTGGTGGTGAGGGTTAGGTGAAAACGCGGCTGTTGCGCTTGCGTTGAGCGGCGTCCAGTGCGGGCAGAGCATCGCGGCTCCTTTCACGTGAGGAGCCCTACGATGAACATGCCGATGCCTGCTGCCCCCGTCAGCCCGCTGCGCCAGAGGCTGATCGACGATATGAACATGCGCCGCTTCTCGCGAGAGACGCAGCGCAACTACATCCGCGACGTGGGGCGCTTCGCCACGTTCCTGGGGCGCCCGCCCGACACGGCGACGGGGGATGACCTGCGCCGGTTCCAGGTCGAGCAGCGCGATAGTGGCGTGTCCGTGCCGACCATGAACAGCATCGTGTCGGCGCTGCGGTTCTTCTTCACGCACACGCTCGACCGGCCGGACCTGGCACGCAAGCTGGTCCGGCTGGCCCACCCACGCAAGCTTCCCGTGGTGCTGAGCCCCGACGAGGTGGCACGCCTGTTGAGCGCCACCACCTGCCTCAAGCACCAGGCGGCGCTGTCGGTCGCCTATGGTGCGGGCCTGCGCGTCGCGGAGGTCTCGGCATTGAAGGTCGCCGATATCGACAGCGAGCGCATGCTGCTCCGCGTCGAGCGCGGCAAGGGCGGCCAGTATCGCAATGCCATGCTGTCGGCCGATCTGCTCACCCTGCTGCGCCAGTGGTGGAGGGTCGGGCGGCAACAGGGCGTGATGCATCGTGAAGGCTGGCTGTTCCCGGGGCAGCACGCGATGAAGCCGATCAGCACCCGGCAGCTCTATCGCATTGTGGTCGAGGCGGCGCAGGCGGCAGACATCGCCAAGCGCGTCGGTCCGCACACGTTCGTCTTTGAGCGGCGTCGTAAAGGCGAAGCTGGTGAACTGGCTTCCCTGGTCGGTGTTGAAGATGTCGGGCCTCTCCTCAGCTCCATACTGCTTGCGGGTGATCCGCCGAATGTCCTTGTCCTTCTCAGCAGAAGGCTTCGCCACTTCCGTTTGGCATCCATCGTGTTCGACAGTCGTTAGGAAATGAACCAAAAATCCTCCTCTCTCAATCAGCCCAATTTTGTCTCAATGGCGCTGACGCCGGACAGGCCACAGAGAAGCCAGCCCAATGGCTGTTCGCGTCGAACTTCATATCTTGCTGGGCAGCCATAATGCGATCTGCGGGAAGAGCGCCAGGAGCAAGCCGCCGAGCAGCATAATGAGGAAGAACGGGAAGGCGGCTGCGGCAATACGCGTGATAGGAACGCCTGTGATCGCCCGCAGGACGAAAAGGTTGAAGCCGACCGGTGGAGTCACCATGCCGACTTCGACCATTAGAACGAGGTAGATGCCGACCCAGATCGGATCGAAGCCGGCCGTGAGCATGAGCGGCAGAGTGACCGGGACGGTCATCAGAATCATCGAGATGCCATCCAGCACACAGCCCAGCAGGATGTAGATGGCCGTGAGCAGGAGGAGCAGCGTCAGGGGAGAGAGCTCAAGAGCGGCAATTGCTTCCGAGAGCATCTGCGGCATGTGCATGAAGCCGATCGCGGTTGCCAGCAACGCAGCGGCAGCGAGGGCGCTGCCTATCATCGCGGTCGTCAAAACCGCGCTCATCGCGGTCTGATACAGATCTCTGAGAGAAATCCCGCCACTGAACTTGGCGATCACGATCGCCCCAAGCACGCCAACAGCTGCGGATTCGGACGGCGTGGCGAAACCGCCATAGATGCTGCCCAAGAGGAAAACGATCAGCAACACCACCGGAAGGAGATTGCTCAAGCTTCGAAGGCGGTCCACCCAGGTGAAACGATCTGATTGGGTCGGCGAGAACTCCGGCGTGACCACGCAGCGTCCGCCGATATAGAGCGAGTAGAGCGCTCCCAGCATGATCCCGGGCAAAACCCCCGCCGCAAAGAGTTTGGCGACCGAGACCTCGGCGATGAGCCCATAGACGATCAGCGTGATCGATGGGGGAATCATGATGCCTATCGTGCCTGCTACGGTGATCGAGCCATAGACAAGGTTGGGGTAGTAGCCGCGCTGGATCAGTTCGCGCGTGGTGACTTTGCCGATCGTCGCCGTGGTAGCGACGCTCGACCCTGAAAGCGCGGAAAAGATCACCGCCCCACCGACATTGGCGTGCAGCAGCCCGCCCGGCAGCCGGCTCACCCAAGGCGCCAGCCCGCTGAACAGCTTCGCAGAAAGGGTGGTGCCACTGATGATCTCACCCATCCAGATAAACAGCGGCACCGCCGCCATCTCGAAACTGAATACGCTCTTCAGCACAATTGGTGTCGATATCGACCCGATGCGCGCAACTGGGAAGTCGAGAAGGAAATAGAAGGAGAAGAAGGCCGTCAGGAATAGACCGACGAAGATCCAGACTCCGGAGCCGAGGGTAACCAGTACCACGACGAGCACGGAGAGAGCCGTGACAAACGGATCCACGGGATTCAGCGTCCCTTCGGGGAAAACATGTGGCTCACTCGATCGCGCCCTGCTCTTTCATCGGGGTCGCCCCGAGACACTGGCCGATCATGTAGACCAGAACCTGGAGCATGAAGATTCCCATGCCGAAGGCGACGATGGCGTGCGGGATCCACATGGGTGTAGCAGCTCGCGTCATGCTGATGGTGCCGCCTGCGAAATCCCGGCCAACCCTGACCGAAAGATAGTACAACACGAACGACATCACGCAGAGGGTAACGCCGCAAGTCGCGATCTCGAAAAAACGGCGCGCTGCCGGTCCGAGCCGACCGAGCAAGAGATCAACCCGCACGAGCGCGCCGGCGCGCAGCGCGTGCCCCAGTCCCAGGAAAACCATTGTGCCCAGGCCATAGGCGACATATTCTT
The DNA here is from genome assembly GCA_013812985.1 of Hyphomicrobiales bacterium. The sequence goes on from JACCSN010000657.1 coordinate 3,095, forward strand.
CGGTAATCTGTGTCGAGCGCCCGAAAAACGACCGCAGCGTAATCTCGATCAATATCAGGACAGTGATGGAGAGCAGGACCAACGCGGCCGCCTGAGCGGCGGCCCGCGCCACCAACGCGGAGATTCGATCAACAAGAGCGAAGCTCCGCGGCATGCGCCGATCCTTCTCTTCAGACCTTAGTTTCCGCCACTTTTTGCGAGATACTGATCGAGCACTGCGGCGCCTGCGCCCGCTTTCGTGCGCCAATCCGCGATCACCGGCTCTGCTGACTCGTTGAGCTTGGTCACGAGGTCCTCAGCCGGTTCCACGATGACGTTGACCTTCTTGGCGCGCATATCTTCATAGTTCTTGGCGACCTGTGTGCCGAGACGCTCAAAGGTGCGCCGGGTGGTCTCCGTCCCTGCTTCAAGCACCGCCTTCTGAAGGTCCTCTGGAAGGGCGTCCCAGACCTCCTTGTTGATGGTGACGGCGCTGATCGGGATAGCCCAGTTGATTTCGGTAAAATTTGGCAGGTATTCCTCAAGGCCGCTGCTGATGCCAAGGTCCGCGGAGGTCACGACCGCGTCGATCGCGCCGGTGTTCAGCGCGGGCATGACGTCGCCCCAGTTCATGTTGACGGCCGCTGCCCCGGCGCCGGTAAAGGTGTTCAGGCTGTTCAGATCGAAGGCGCGGATCTTCAACCCCTGCAGCGCCGCGAGATTCTCTACTGGCTGCCGACTCCAGATGCCGCTCGGCGGAAAAATTCCTGCGCTCACAACAACCTGGTTGTACTTTTCAAAAGTCTGCTTGAGGCTCGGCTGAGAGACCTCATGCATGACATTAAGATCCTCCTGGTCCTGCAACAGGAAGGGGAGGGTGGACAGGAGGAACATGGGGTCGTAACCGCCGTAGTATGACAGAGCATGCCGTGCGATCGGCACGCCGCCTTCCTGCACTGCGGTCAGGTGGTCGACGCCCTTGTAGCCCAAGGAGCCATCGAAATGGTGGACGATCTTGATCCGCCCGTTCGTTTTTTCCGCAACGAGCTCGGCAAAGGTCACGTCGGCGACTCCGTCCGAGGACGTGCGGCTAAACACGTTCGGCATGTCCCAGGAGAACTCGGGATCGGCCGCAAAAGAAGGCGCGGTGGCAAGCGCCAGACCGCCGGCAAAGGCGGCGCTACGAACTGCTTTCAGAACACTCATGACGAATCCTCCGAGCGGATTTCCCTGTTGGCTAGCCGAGTAGTCGGCCAGCGGGTTTCAACATACGATGGCGTATGGCACATCCCGATAGCTGTCAATCGAGCAGGTGGGGTAGTTGTCGGACCATACAAACAGGCCGGAAGCGCACCGGTTCGGCCCAGAATAGTGGAGTTCTCGCCAGATTGACCGCAAAAATCGCCTATGGTCTATCTCTTTGCAATAAAGGTCCAGACACAGGTGTATGGAATGATCCGGCTCGGCGTGGATATCGGCGGGACGTTCACCGATTTTGCAGTCGTTGACCAATCACGCGGCTGGACGGCCGTCCATAAGAGACTGACCACCCCCGCGGATCCATCACTTGCCGTGATCGAGGGGGTGCAAGCGATTGCAGCCGAAAACAGCTTGCAGATCAGTGCTATCGGCGAGATCGTTCATGGAACGACCCTCGTGACAAATGCGCTGATCGAGCGGCGGGGCGCCGTCACTGGCATGCTCGTGACCCGCGGCTTTCGCGATACTTTCGATATTGGGCAGGAGCAACGGTACGATCTCTATGACTTGCGGCTACGCTTCGCAGAGCCGCTGGTGGCGCGTTCGCATCGCGCTGAGGTGACCGAACGAATGGATCATCGCGGGCGAGTGTTGATGCCACTCGACGAGGTGGAGTTGCGAGACGCCCTCAGCTTCCTGGTGACGGAGAAAGGCGTTGAGGCCCTTGCAATCTGCTTCCTTCATTCATATGCGAACGGGAGCCACGAGGAACGCGCGACGGCGGTCGCTCAAGAGATGTTCCCAAAGCTCTATATCTCGTCCTCTGCAAACGTGTTCCCGTACGCGCGGGAGTTGGAAAGATGGACCACCGCCTGTGCGAACGCCTATTCGCAGCCGATGGTGGATCAGTACCTGGCGCGTCTTGAAGCAGGACTAGGGGCTATCGGCTTCGCCGGCCACCTTTCCGTCATCGCTTCGGGCGGGGGGCTGATGTCTATCCGAATGGCCCGTCAGCACCCGGTTAGGCTCCTGGAATCCGGGCCGGCCGCCGGGGTGCTAATGGCCTCGCGTCTCGGGCGTGAACTCGCAATCAAAAACCTGCTCTCGTTCGATCTCGGCGGCACCACCGCGAAGGGAGCCCTGGTGCGGGGCGGGGAGCCGTTCAAGAAATATACCTTCGAAGCGGCGCGCGCCTACAAGCACAAAGCCGGTAGCGGCCTGCAGCTTCAGATTCCAGTGATCGATATGGCGGAGATTGGTTCCGGCGGCGGCAGCATCGTGTCGGTAAACGAACTCGGATTGATCCGCGTCGGCCCGCGCAGCGCCAGTTCCGTTCCAGGCCCCGCGTGTTATGGATTGGGTGGGCAGAACGCCACGCTGACCGACGCCAACCTCTCTCTTGGCTATCTGGACGCTAGCTACTTTCTTGGCGGCCGAATGAAACTTGAACCGCGGCTTGCGGTGGACGCATTAGAAGCCGCAGTTGGTGGGCCGCTCAGGCTGGACAGGACGCGGGCGGCCTGGGGCGTTCACGACATCGCCAATGAGGACATCAGTCGCGCTTTCCGTATGCATGCCACCGAACGAGGCTTCGACTACCGCAAGTCGACAATGGTCGCCTTTGGTGGAGGCGGACCAATTCATGGCGCGCGGATCGCCCGCAAATTGAAAGTGCCAAGGGTGATTTATCCCGCGGGCGCGGGCGTGATGTCCGCCTTCGGAATGCTAGTGGGCGCGGCGTCCTTCGAGGTCGTCCGTTCGCAAACGAGGCTCTTCACTGATCTGGATGCCGCCACGGTGCAAAACACTGTTGCGGAGGTGGAGGAGGAAGCAGCGGGGTATCTCGTTGCCTCTGGCATCGGCCGGGAGACCATAGAGATAGACCGCAGAATCGACATGCGCTACCGAGGTCAGGGCTACGACATCGAGGTGCGGCTCCCGCCTGACAAACTAGGCGAGGCGCTTCTGCAGGCGCTTCCGGAGCTGTTTGCGACCGCCTACAGAGACATCTTCCACACCATCCTTGACCAGCCCTTGGAGATCACTGGGTGGAAGGTCAAGGCATCAGGACAGCAACCGGGCTTCATGCCCCTGGTGGGGAAGATGATGGCGAACTCCGACCCGTTGAAAGGTCGCCGCATCGCATATTTCCCGTTGGCCGGCGGAATGGTCGATTGTCCGATCTATGATCGTTACGCGCTCAGCATCGGCGACACGCTTGAAGGCCCATGCCTGGTGGAGGAGCGTGAATCCACCTGCCTGCTCGATGTCGGCGATCGCGGCCGGATCGATGAATTTGGAAATCTTGTCGCCGACATCGCGATTTGAGCGGGAGCAGACGATGAAACCTTCAGCGGTCACGATCGACCCTATTGACCTCTCGATTATGTGGGATCGACTGATCTCCATCACTGATGAGGGATCCGCTGCTCTTGTAAGGGCATCATTCTCAACGCTTGTCCGAGAGGGTTTCGACCTGACGGTTCTGATATTTGACGCAGCGGGGCGTATGATCGCGCAAAGCGCGAAGTGCATACCCGTGTTCATCGGCACGGCGCCGGTCACGCTCTTTCATATGCTCAAGAAGTTCCCGAAATCGGAGCTGCGGCCCGGCGATGTCGTCATCTCCAATGACCCGATGATCGGCACCGGTCACATGTTCGACATTGCTGTGATGCGGCCGATCTTCGATGGAGGCGAGATTGTCGGGTATGCCATGAGCATCACGCATCTACCAGATATTGGGGGCATGGGGTTTTCAGTTTCGGCAACACAGATCTACCATGAGGGCCTGCGTCTGCCGATCTGCAAGCTGTTTAAGGCGGGCAAGCTCGATTCCGACCTTGTCGAGCTGATAGAGCTGAACGTACGGGTGCCCGATCAGGTGATCGGAGACATATTCGCCAATGTAAGCTGCATCGAGATCGTTGCCAGGCACGTGATCGATTTCATGCGGGAATACGGTCTCAGCACATTGTCAGGACTGGCCGATTCCATCCTGTTCAGTTCCGACAATGCCGTGCGTAGCGCCTTGCTGAAACTGCCGGATGGCTCCTTCACCAGCGCGACTGAAGTCGAAGCCTTGGCCGAGGTGCGGAAGCTCAACTGCGCCGTCAGAAAAATTGGGGACCGGGTCGACGTTGATTTCGCCGGAACGGGGCCTTGCGTAGCCGCAGGCATCAACGTGCCGTTCCCGTATACGCGCGCGATGGTGCTTTATGCGATCAAGTGCCTGACGACGCCAGAGATACCGAATAACGAGGGCGCCATGCAGGCGGTCAGCGTCTCCGCGCCTCCCAGATCGATCCTGAATGCCGTGCCGCCGTCGCCATCTGCTGGGCGCCACACGATTGGTCACTTTGTACTTCCGCTAATCTTTTCCGCACTTTCTCGCATCATCCCTGACCGCGTTAATGCGGCGAGCGGCCTCATCGACATTGTGACCTTCCAGGGCAAGCACCGCGACGGCACCGAACTGGCGTCCACCTACTTCGCCTCCGGCGGTTTCGGTGCTGCAAATGGCCTTGATGGTTATCCAACTTTGCCGGGATCCTCAAACATGGGACGGACGCCGGTTGAGATTTTTGAGCCGGTCAGCGAGCTGACCATCCTTCGGAAGGAGCTGCGCCCCGACTCCGGTGGCGCTGGCGCGTTCGCCGGTGGAGTAGGGCAGACGGTCGTGCTGCGAAACGACACAGGACACGACCTGCGCGTCTATTCGATGGCCAACAGGACGCTTTTCCCCGCGGCCGGCTTGTTTGGCGGCAAACCGGGCGCGTTGCGCGAACATTGGATCGGCAGCGACAAAGTCAGCGGCCAAGGCTCCTACATTTTGAAGCCCGATGAGACCATGACCGTGAAGCAGGCGGGCGGAGCCGGTTACGGCGATCCGGCTGAACGTGACCGCATGGCCATCAGGGGGGACATCGAGCGCGGCTTTCTCACGCCCGATGGCGCATACGAAGCTTATGACTTCTGCGGGTAAGGCATGTCAGCCAAGCCAATCAAGCGACCGACCTTGACCCGACAAGATTGGGTCGCAGCGGCGCGCGGTCGGTTGATCTCCTCGGGCGTGAATTCCATCAAGATCGATTGCTCTGGTAGGCGACCTCAGGGCAGGATCGAAGGAGGCGGGGAACGGCCAATTTCGAAGGAACAGATCAGGATGCGCCAAGTGATACCGTAAGTGCACCGCGCTTCCGGCCATGCCGGGATCGGTGCCCCCCCTTAGCCGGTGCCTTTGCTGGCCCCTCAGGCGACTGCGTTAGGGCCCGAGACGAAACAAACGATTCGTGGGGGGTTGCCGGGGTGCTGTTGAGGCTCTGGGATCGGGGATCGGGCGAGACCTGCCCAAAATGCTGGACGCATTCGGATCCGTCTGAGTCATTGTGCGGATGAGACTTGGGCTCCTGGATGATTGATGTCGTCGCTATCAAGGCTCGCTTCGAGACGCTTTCGCCTTATCTCGATGAGCGTGCGCGTCGGCTGTTGGTAGCAACCGAGGCTCGCGCCGCAGGCCGGGGTGGAGTGGTGGCGGTGTCGCAGGCGACAGGTGTGGCGCGCAGTACGACGCGCCGTAGAACCCGGTCAGCAACAGGACCCGGGCCGGTTCGGTCGGGTCGAAGCTGAACAGCAGAATGCCGGCTAGCGCAGCGCCGATCGCGGTGCCGGCGATCACATACCGCCGGTCGGTCTTGTCGGAGAGCCGACCGGCGGGCACCTGGGTCAGGGCCCCGCTCACCACGGTGATGCCCATCATGAGGGCGATCAACGGCGTGGACAGCCTGATGCGGGTGCCGAAGACGGGCGCCAGAGTGCCGAACGCCCCGTTGATCACGCCGACGAGCATGACGGTCAGGAACGCGACCGGCGAGTTGC
>JACCSN010000669.1 GCA_013812985.1 Hyphomicrobiales bacterium
GTCCCGGTGCTTGGCTCCCATGACGGCCCCGCGACAACCGGCTCGATTGTCGCGGCCGTCGAGGTCCACAAGCCACTCCCCGACACTCTTGCCTATTCGGACGCCACGAAGATCGGCCAAGCCGCGGCGGCGATCAATGGGGCCAGCGCCGATGTCCAGGGAGACTGGGTGAATTCCGCCACCGGCTCAGCCGGCACCGTGGAGGCAGGCGGCTCGACGAACGCCTCCGCCGGGGAGGCGGAATGCCGCCCCTTCAGCACGATCGTGACCAGCATCGGAGGCGTGCACCGATATTCCGGCAAGCTCTGCCCCGGCAAGAGCGGCCGTTCGATTGTCCAAATAGAGCCTTCAGCGGAAGCCAGCTGATCCTGATCGCCTTGCGTCGAACGCTGGCATTGGCGGGGAGCGTTCCCCATATCACGGCTGTCAATTTCGACTTTCGTTAGCCGGGTGAAAAGCAATGCGCGATCCTTATGACGTGCTCGGGCTAGGCCGGTCGGCGAGCGAGGCGGAAATCAAGCGCGCTTATCGCAAGCTCGCCAAGGAAAACCACCCCGACCGGCGCGGCGACGACCCGAAGGCGCGGGCGAAGTTCTCCGAGATTAGCGCCGCTTACGAGGTTCTTGGCGACAAGGCGAAGCGCGCCCAGTTCGACCGCGGCGAGATCGATGCTGAGGGCAAGCCGCGCTTCCAGGGCTTCGAGGGCTTTCGCGGCGGCGCCGGAGGTCAGGCCGGCTTCGAGAATATCGACCCCAGCATGTTCGCCGACATGTTTTCCGGGCTCGGCCGGGGCGGCGGCGGCGGGCGAAGCTTCCGCTTCGCCACCGGGCCTGGCGGCGCCCGCACCTTCGAAAGCGGCGGGTCGGGCGGCAACGACGAGCTTCTGCGCTCCATCCTCGGCGGCCTTGGCGGCCGTCAGCGCGGCGCTGCTGCCGGAGCGCCGGGTGCCGATGTGAAGGCGGACGTCGCCGTCACGTTGGAAGACATCGCAGCCGGAACAAAACCCAAGGTCACGCTCCCGTCCGGCAAGACCGTGGCGCTGACCCTGCCCAAGGGCGTCGCCGACGGCCAGGTCATCCGCCTCCAGGGCCAGGGTGGGGCATCGGCCTCCAGCGCCGCGCCGGGCGACGCCCTGGTGACCGTGCGCCTGGTCCCGCATCCGCTTTTCAAGCTGGAAGGCGCCGACCTCAGGCTTGATCTGCCGGTCAGCCTCGACGAGGCGGTGCTCGGCGCCAGGATCGCGGTTCCGACCTTGTCGGGCAAGGTGCATGTGACGGTTCCGCCGCGCTCCAGCAGCGGGCGGGCGCTCCGCCTCAAGGGCAAGGGGCTGCCCACGAAGAGCGGCCATGGCGACCTCCTGGTGACGCCGCGCACCGTCCTGCCGGAGAATGCCGACGGCGAGCTGGAAACGCTGATGCGCCGCTGGCGCGACGAGAACCGGCCGAGCCCGCGCGGCCCGGCTTTCGACTGAGCCGCGGCTCATCTGGACCGGGGAGCGACTTCACGCAATTTTAGCGGCGATCTCCTAGGTGTTGGGCCATGCAGCCCGCTCCGCCAACCCCGTTCACCGGCCCCGCTCCTCTCCGATCGTCGCAGGATGTCGGCCGGCTCGGCGCCAATGATGCCGCCTGGAGAGCGGCGCTGTTGCCGCTGGCCATGGTCGCCATCTGGCTGGCCGCAGTATTCTATTTCTGGGACGCGCGCATCGATCACGACAATAGCTGGTACGTGATGGCGATCCGCGCCTGGTTGTTTGAAGGGGCGCATCTCTACACCGACATTGTCGAAGTCAACCCGCCGCTGGCTTTCTACGTCATGGCGCCCGCGGTTCTCGCCAGCGCCTGGCTGACAATCCCGGCCGCGATCGCCGTCAACCTCTACGTTCTGCTGCTCGCCGCCTTCACCTCTTACCTGGTGCTGCGATTCGTCCGTCGCGCGCCGGATTGCAGCGCAGGGCTGGCAAGCGCCTATGCGCTCGCGGCGACCTTCCTGGCGCTGTTCGGCCCCCTCCCGGGACAGGGGCAGCGCGAGCACTTCGTGGTCCTCTTCGTGCTCCCGTATGTCACGCTCGCTGCTTTCCGGCCGCTCGGATTGGAGCTGCCGAACTGGCAGCGCTCGGCGATCGCGGCGTT